>JAHLWT010000191.1 GCA_019057775.1 Promethearchaeota archaeon | reverse complement strand
ATGGAGATGACAGGTATCGCCTCTCTCTTCAGGCAAAAGTGAAAGATTTAGAATTATCGTCCCATATTATTTTTGCTGGCTTTTATGAAGATATGCCACAGATATTGAGGTGCATGGATATTTTCAGTTTACCTTCTTTGTCTGAGGGATTCAACAGGAGTTTACTTGAGGCAATGGCCTGTGGATTGCCGGTTGTCGCCACAGCTGTAGGCGGAAATGTCGAAATTGTCCAAGATGGAGTTAATGGCCTGCTCGTGCCACCTGGTAACCCTGGAGCGCTGGCATCTGCAATTGCAGAATTACTGAAGGATAAAGAAAAAGCCCGCAAGATGGGACTGGAGGGAAAGCGACTTATGGAGGAAAATTTCAGCATAGAGAAAAATGTAAGGAAAATTGAGGAACTATATTTACAAATTCTCGAATAGCGCTGGAGTCAATAAAGTTTTTCAAAACAAAAAAGAAATAAATACCTTCTAAATCCGTGGTTTAAAAATCTGCGATGAAGATAGGAACTGATGAAAGGGAATTCCTTTCAGGACGAACGACAAGTTAAATATAAAAAAACAAATTTCATCAATAGAAAAATTGCATGAGGAATTGTGTGAATGAAATTGAATAAAGATATTCTTAATAGATCATCATCCAGGGGATTTCTCCATACTCAGCTTAAATTTTTATTGTTGAGCATCCTGAGATTTCTTTCCTTTATTGGTGTTCCCAAATTGATGGTTGGGAGATTATATTTCTGGCTTACAATAACAAATGGGTTATTACTACAATTTATTAAGCGTAGAGTAAACGAAAGGGCTGTTGAGTACTTGTGGATTCTAAGAAATTTAGATAAAAATAAGAAAAAGGTTTTAGACATAGGATGTTCTGGAAGTTTCCTGTCCTATGAATTAATTGCCAGAGGCTACGATACTTATGGAGTCGATATTGGAGAATACAATGAGAGACCTTTGGAAATGAAATTTTATCTCTCAGATATTCGGAGTTTGCTTTTTGAAAACGATTTTTTCGATCAAATAATATTGGTATCTACACTTGAACACATTGGCATAGGTACCTTTGGTGATCCCCAATATGAAAATGGCGATTTGATAGCACTAAAAGAAATCAAACGCGTGTTGACTCCAACAGGAAAAGTGTTCATCACCGTGCCTTATGCAGAGAAATCCAGTATAACATGGCACAGATTCTATGATAATCAGAGATTACAAAAGTTTACAGAAAATGGATTAGTAATTATAAAAGAGGAGTATTTCCGACGCATAAAAAATAGATGGACAAAATATACAAAGGAAAATTTTAGCAAAGGTAAATTCACCCTTGAAAAAAATAAAGTAGCCTGTATTGTTTGCTTAATATTGGCTCAAAGGAAGAGTAAATAAAGATGGAGAAAATATCAATAGCCATCCTTACAAAAAACGAGGAAAAATATATTCGTAAGTGTCTTGAAAGTGTAGCATGGGCAGATGAAATTGTGGTATTAGATGGATTCAGCACTGATGGAACTGTTAAAATATGTCAGGAATATACTGATAAAATACACCAGAGAAAATTCAGTGGAAGTTTCCCTAAAGAAAGACAATTTTTGCTCTCTAAAGTTAAAAACAGATGGGTATTTATGGTAGACGCAGATATGGTGGTCCCTGAAAAACTTAAAGACGAAATTATGCATAGATCTTCAACTGAAGAAATTAACAATTATGCTGCATTTAATTTTCGTGGTCTTTCTATTTACCTAGGGAAGCCAATAAGGCATAGCAGCTGGTTTGATCCTACTTACACCAGATTATTCAATAAAGAAAAGGGTAAATATGATACTAATCTGAAGTATATTGACAATTTTGTGCCCGAAGGGAAAACTGGTGTAATGGATAATTACTTAATTCATTATGGCTTTGAGACATTATCAGAACATCTTATCAGAATAGATCGTTATACATCCCTCAATGCAGAAGACCTCTACACAAGAGGAGTTAGAATTAAGCCCAGGAATATACTGTGGTTCTTTTGGATAAGGACAATAGTTATCTTTTTTTATAAATTCATGTATAAGAAAGGCTTTTTAGATGGAATTCACGGTTTCATTGTGTGCGCAATATCTGCATTTTGTTATCTCATTTCGTATTTAAAATTATGGGAAATTCAAAAGAAAAAATAAAGTCAATAGCACCAATAAGTATCCATGCCAAGGCTATTTCACTAATTCAGAATGAACCGCCAGGCAAGGTGCTGGATATTCCTTGCGGTGAGGGTTATGCCTCAGAGAAATTGAATGGACTTGGATTCCAGGTTTACGCTGCTGACATAATAGAGCCCCCATCCAAACTCTGTAATATTGTAGAGTTTAAGCAAATTGACATGAATTTCCCTGTATCATACCAAGCTGATTTTTTTGATTACATTTATTGTATTGAAGGAATTGAACATATTGAAAATCCTTTTCACGTTGTTTCTGAGTTTTATCGGATATTAAAGCCAAATGGGAAATTGATTATCTCTACCCCAAATTTATTAAATGTTTATAGCCGTTTGAGATATTTTATATTAGGCTATTCAGATTGGTTTCATGAAAGAATAAATCTTATTGAAACACATAATATTTCACCATCATTAACTTTACATATAAGTCCCCTGACTTTTCCCACATTATACTTTATCTTGCGGACCAGGGGATTCGTGATAGAATCAACTGTAACTAATCAATATATTTATGCCCGCAAGAATGTATTTATTAAAATAATTTTTTTAATGATACATTTCTTTCTAAAATCATTTACTTCTTTATTCAGGCCAAAGCTTGCCCTTAAGGAAATATTATTAAGTAAAGAGCTATTTTTTGGGGAAAACCTAATTATAAAAGCGAGAAAAGATTAGTCTGAAAAAATTACCTTCGATGTATGAGATGAAATTACCAATACGGATTGCGGGGGAGCCCAATTACCCGAAAAGAATCGCGATAGGATGTAAAAATCATCCACTAGCGAGCCCTGAAGTCAGAACAAAACGAATGAGATATACAGGCAATTATTAAGGATAGATGACAAATATTGACAACATTCATTTCTGGAATATAAATAATCTCGATTATATTGATATATATAGCACCTTGACAAGTTGGGCAAATACGCCTGGTTTAGGAATAATCAAACGCGAGATACTGAAGCATTTTGGGACATTTGAGGGGCTCCGATTCGTTGAGCTCGGAGCAGGAATTGGTAAGATGTCGATCTTTATGGATATTCTGGGTGGACAAACTACATTAATTGATTTCAACGAAACTGTAATAAGAACAGCACGAGAAATACAGGCCTTTTTCAGATGTAAGCCTGAGATATTGATGGAGAATGCGCTGGCGTTACCGGCATCCCTTTGTGGTCAGTATGATGTAGTGATGTCCTTTGGATTGGCAGAGCATTTTTTAGGAGAGGAAAGGATTGCGATTTTTCATTCGCATCATTACCTGGCAAAAAAACATGGAATGGTGGTGATCTGTGTACCTAATACTTTGGGAATCTGTTATCGGCTTTCCCACGGAATCAGGAAGGTCTTGGGAAAATGGCCTAAGGGATTGCCCGAGGTGCCATTTACTAGAAAAGAACTAAAAAATATCGCATCAAAGGTAGGGTTGATGGATATTCGAATTTCTGGAGGGAATCGCTTCTTGAGGGATATTGACTATTTTCTGATTGAGAACATAAAGCAGGCAATTCGGAGATATATATTTAGGGAAAAAGGTGCAGAATCTCGGGTATCAATTGAAGACCATCCCAGGGAGAAGTTACGGGAAATCATATTACGCAATGACGCTTCGCCAGGATTTCTTGATAATTACCTATCTTATCCATTGGTTCTAATTGCCTGCAAACCACACTGCTGAATGGAAGGACATAAGCGCAGTGTTATCCAGTTGAAGGCGTTATATAATAGCCTTTATAGAACGGTTCTTTTTTCGCATTTGACCTCAATTTTTTCCTGTGATATTAGATATGGAGAAACACAGTTGATGAAAATCAAACAAAATATGGAGAAAATAGTTGCAAGCCAAAAAACAAATTACTATCCGTCGAGTATCTAATCTCAGCGATTCGAGACGTGGTAAATGTGTATCCCAAGACGAAATTTCTTATAGTGGGAAATGGAGATGACAGGTATCGCCTCTCTCTTCAGGCAAAAGTGAAAGATTTAGAATTGAAAAACTATATTTCAGAATTCTCGAATAGTGCTGGTGTCAATAAAGTTTTTCAAAGCAAAAAAAGAAATAAGCTACTTCTAAATCCGTTGTTTAATAATCTGCGATGAAGATAGGAATTGATGCAAGGGAATTCTTGTCAACACGAATGACGGGAATCGGAAGATACCTTTGGCATTTCCTAAAATACGCAACGACTTCCAATTATCCGCATGAGTATGTGCTTTTCTGTAACCAGGAGACTCATATCCCTTTTAACCTCCCGAAATTAAAGAAGGTAATTATCACCGAAAAAATTACCCTGATATGGGACCAGGTCCTGCTCCCGCTTAATATCGCAAGAGAAAAGATAGATGTTCTCTTGACCCCCTATTTTAAAGCTCCATTTTTCCTGCCTTCTAAAATGGTACTCATAATTAACGACCTCATACCGCTGTTTTTCCCAGAGGAGCACAGGTTATTCAAGAGGATTTATTTCAGGTTTATGTGTGGAATGGCAGCCAGGCGAGCAACAAGGATTATAGCTATCTCAGCGAACTCAAGGGATGATATCGTTAAGTTTCTCAAGTTGCCCGCTGATAAAATAATGGTTGTACACTTAGGGGTGGAGGAGAGATTCAGGTCGTCGGATATCAGGATAGAGGAAATCAGGAGAAAATATACACTACCTCAAAAATTCATCCTCTATGTAGGAAATCTAAGCCCACATAAGAATGTCCAAGGTTTGATTAAGTCATATGCATCACTTCCGCTGAACCTGAGAGAACAATATAAACTCGTACTGGGAGGGCCCAGAAGTGATAAATACTTTTCATACATTGAAAAGCTTGCTAGGGAAATGGAATTAACCAGGGATGTAGTTTTCACCAGCTTTATTGAGGAAAAAGATTTACCAGCAGTGTACCATATGAGCTCTTTGTTTGCCTTTCCATCTCTATATGAGGGATTTGGTCTTCCACCACTGGAAGCAATGGTTTGCGGCTGTCCTGTGGTGAGTTCCAATACTTCTTCTATGCCAGAAGTTCTTGGAGATGCAGCACTTTTTTTTAATCCATACAATGTTGAGGAAATGTCTTTCGCAATAAGACAGATGCTAGAAGATGAAAATCTGAGAAACAGGTTTCGCCAGAAAGGACTCGAAAGAGCAAAGCTTTTTACATTTGAGAAGATGACAAACAGAATACTCGAGGTTTTTAAGTCGGTAATTAGCTAACAGATATATTAATTACCTTAGAACTTGAGGAAAGAGTGTCCAGCAGAATTGATTGAAGTGATTCTGGAATTAGCTTGAAATAAAGATAAAAAACAGATGAGGTGCTGGGTAGAAAGCAGGTCAATTATTTATTTTGTATAGAACGAATTACTTCGATATGAAGATATTATTTTTCGCCACAGACTATAGACCACTTTTAGGTGGTATTGCCACCTATACGGAAGAACTAGCCTTAAGTCTCTCAAAAGATGATGAAATTGTTGTGCTTGCCCCGTGGATGAAAAATGCCCATTTATATGATAATAAGAATCCTTTTAAGACTGTAAGGGTGATTAACATCTGGGCTCTTCGAGAGTTCATGTTTATTATTTACTTATTTTATTATATAGTGTTCAGAGGGTATAAAAAGATCTTAAGCCAGGTATGGTTCCCTTGCGGGCTTATCACATATTTTCTCTCTTTTATTATCAGATTTGATTACTACTGTGCTGCTTTTGGATCTGATTATTTGGATGATATAACAACTTATAAACGGAGAATTAAATATAGACTCTTCCCCTTAAAGATAAGAACCTTTAATGCTAGCAAGAAGGTATTGGCTATCAGCAATTATAGCGCTGATAGGCTTGTGGAGATGGGTGTAAAAAAAGAAAATATTGAAATTGTTACCCCTGGAGTTGATGCAAAGAAATTTAGGGCGGGAAATCCTTCGAAACAATTTATCACAAAATATAACCTTAAGAATAAAAGAATTATTCTTACAGTTGCTCGGCTAGATATCCATAAAGGTCATGATTTGGTAATAAAGGTCCTTCCCAGAATTTTAGAAAAATTTCCTGATGTCTACTATTATATTATCGGGGATGGACCGGAAAGAACATATTTAGAGAATATGGTTTTAGAAAGAAATTTAAAAGAAAGAGTAATTTTTGTTGGTTATGTGAGTGAAGAAGAGATGATTGAATTTTATCAAACTTGCGAAATTTTTGTTATGCCTTCTAGAGAAATAAGAGCAGACCTTGTTGAAGGTTTTGGCATTACCTTTGTAGAAGCAGCTGCATGCGAGAAAGTCGTTATCGGTGGCCATTCTGGAGGCGTAAGCAGTGCAGTTTCTGATGGGATATCTGGAGTTCTCATTGATCCTCAAAGTGAAGAGGAGTTGTTGCTGGCATTAGATAAATTTCTCAGCAATAGAGAGATAAATAAACAATTTGGTATCCAGGCGAGAAAATGGGTGGAAAAAGAACGTACTTGGGAAGTATCTGCGTTTAAAATTAAAAAGCTTATGTTAAGCGAGCCTAAAATAAATTGAAAATAGTAAGTTTTGATTTTAATTATTTAGTTGACAAATAAATAATTATGATTAATTCCGCTTCTATACTACCTGCAAGAAGAAAGCTTGGTTAATAAAAGAGAGGATTATATTTTTAAATAGAAGAAACTAAAAGAAAACGTAGAAAGAGGGAGAATATATGTTTGAAAAGATACATTGGGTAGATTATAAAACAAGAGTTCCGAAATATTTTTTTGAGCTCTTTTTTAGAAAGATTTGTCAATTACTTGCGAGGTTTGTATTTATAAATAGCTTTAGAATTTTTCTTTATCGTCTTATGGGGATGAAAGTAGGCAGTCGGGTATACATAGGATTTGATTGTTTTATCGATCCTGATCTTGCAGAGCTTATCACAATAGAGGATAGAGTGATTGTCTCTTTCAGGGTAATTATTGTAGCTCATGATAGAATTCGCGAATTCGTGGCACCAGTACTTGTTAAGAAGCGGGCGTTTATTGGAGCAGGAGCAATAATCACCCCAGGCGTGACAATTGGAGAGAAGGCTATTGTTGGTGCAGGAGCAGTAGTTACCAAGGATGTACCTGATGGAACAACAGTAGTAGGAAACCCGGCAAGACCAATAAATGTTTGATGATAGACGCTGGACGACCGGTTTGCTAATTCTGAACCATAATCAATGGTTTATATCAAAATGAAGATTTAGAAAGTTGTCCTAGACACTTAAGGTTAGAGAATTTGGGAGGATTCTGTTATTATTGATGTTGGTTTTATCAAGAAAATTAAAAGAAAATTTTCCATCGAATTCAAGCATCAGGAATGTAAGAATTTAATTGATTGCCCAGATCTTGAAGAGGTTTTACAGATACTATAAAGAAGCAATCTGTATAATCACCTTATAATCAAAGTAATATTATTGGCCGATCAAATCGAGTGCCAATTTTAAGTTTGTTTCAAAAATAAAAAACCATGTGTGGAATCTGCGGGAAGATAAATATTGAAGGGAAGGAAATTCACAGAGAATTAATTGCTCGAATGAATTCTGTACTTTCTCACCGGGGTCCGGATGAT
>JAHLWT010000190.1 GCA_019057775.1 Promethearchaeota archaeon | reverse complement strand
ATTGTTGGGTTTGTCAGGCATTAAGTTTTGTTGTGTTGGATTTGGATTTATAAATATACTAACTATATATCAATTCCAGGTGATTTTTAGGAAAGACCCTAAGGATTTTCCGCCATAGGCGTCCCTGCTCCCGGAGGAATCCCTTTGGGATGGAGAAACCCTTAGGGTCTGAACATTAGGGTCTGAACGGAGTAGGGGCAATCGGCCGATTGCCCCTACTCATTTTTCAAGGTTTGTGCTTTGCGGTGCATGTAACTAAATCAGTTTGTTGGAGGTTTGTAGTTGCACAGCAGATTCAGCCCTTATGTATTGCTTCCAGTATCCGTTCAGGGGTCATGGGGAGCTGGAATAACCGGGCCCCGATTGCATCGAAGATTGCATTAGCAATTACACCACCCATACATATGATGGCCGGTTCACCGCCTCCCTGTGCAGGCGAATCATCTGCATCTATCAGTACTGTATCGATTTTTGGAGTCCAGGAAAATCGTGTGATTTCATACGTATCAAAATTCTGGTTATGAATTCTTCCACCATCAAATTGAATTTCCTCAGTGAGAGCATATCCTAAACCCATTGTAATACAACCTTCTATCTGCAATTTTGCCCCTTCCGGGTTTATCACCAGGCCCATATCCTGGGCACAAACAACACGTTTAACCTGGACATGTCCTGTTTTTTTATCCACTTCCACTTCTGCAATAAGTGCAACATATGTACCCGAATCGGTGCCACACGCAATTCCATATCCCCTGCCCGCCTTTTCTTTAACTGGTGGCCATCCGAACTTCTTTGCAGCTGCAGTAAGTACCACCCTCATTTTTTCATGTGTCAGGTTCTCGAGGCGGAATTCCAAGGGATCCATACCTGCCTTGATAGCCATAATATCAATCTGTGATTCCCTGGCAAATGTATTCGTGTTATTGGCAGGCGCACGCCATGGCCCTGTACCAAAAGGGTGTACTCCCCGGGACCCACTCCACCCCGAACCATAAGTCAATGTTCTGTGATGAGGAATAGCATAAAATTGCTGGCTGCCCCGTTCCCCGGCAAAATAAACACCGTAATCCCATAATGATATTTCCCCTGAATTTGTGATACCCGATGTTATTTTTACAACCGCAGCAGGTCTGAACGTGTCATAAAAGAATTCCTCTCTGCGGGTCCAGGCAACCTGTACAGGTTTTCCGGTTCTTTTGGTTAACCGTGCTGCCTCATTTACCTGTCGATTATTGGATTTCCCGCCAAACCCTCCTCCGACAAAAATTGGCATTATACGGACATTTTGTTCAGGAAGATCAAGCACATCGGCAATTTCTTCTTTGGCCCTGAAAGGTGTCTGGGTGGATGCCCATATTGTGATCTTGTCTCCTTCCATCATAGCTGTTGCAGTATGATTTTCAATTGGGGCGTGAGCAACATAGCTGTTCAGGTATTCTTCTTCAAAAATCATATCAGAGAGTTCACGGCCTTCCTTTAGATTTCCACCCTCTGCAACCAGGTTACTTTCTGATGCCACACTGAGGAGGTGTTTGAAAATGGTCTTATCGTTGACCGTAACTTCCGGAGAATCAAATTCTGCTTTTACTTTAGAAATGGCTTCTTTCGCAATATCCGGAGATTCATGAAGAACAGCTACAAATTCTTCTACCTTGACTATTTCAATGCCTTTAATATTTTCAATGGCAGATGTGTCCAGACTCTTTAACCTGGCACCATGTGCAGGCGGTCTCAAGATCTCTGCATACAATAAGCCAGGAAGGCGGATATCTCCTGCAAACTTTGCTTCACCGGTAACTTTTTCAAGGGCATCTTGTCTTAATATAGGTTTACCTATTATTTTAAACTCTGACGGATCTTTCACAGGTGGCTTCTCCCGGAGGAATTTTACAATCTTTTTCCCTTTTGTTAGTTGAGCATAATTCACCTGATTTTCACCATTCTTTACATCAAATATTACACCCTCATTTACTTTCAATTGACCGATTGGCAATTTAAGGTATTCAGCAGCTAATTCAATCAGGACCGCTCTAGCCTCAGCAGCTGCAGCCCTGAGAGGCGGCCCAAAGAATCGTGTGGTCCTTGATCCGAATGTTCCCATATCCCATGGACAGAGATCTGTATCACCCATAACCATATCTACATTTCCCAATTGTACATCCACCTCTTCAGCCAGCATCTGGGCAAGAGAGGTTATAATCCCCTGCCCCATTTCTATCTTGCCTGTTAGACAACTGACACGGCCGTCTTCTCCGATTCTCAGGTAAGCATTAAAATCAGATGGCATCTGTCTTTGAGGGAGTACCGCTCCCTTGAGAATTGAAAATTCACTAACGGAGAAAACGATAACTATACCACCGCCAAGGTATTTCAAGAAATCACGCCGATCCATAGCGAAGGGAGTATTTATATCGCTGAAATCAAGTTTTAGGTATTTATTATCTTCTTTCATATTGCTTCCAGGATACGTTCGGGTGTCATTGGAAGCTGGTGTAACCTGGCTCCGGATGCATCGAAAATTGCATTAGCTATTGCGCCACCCACACATACGATGGCCGGTTCCCCACCTCCCTGTGGAGGCGAATCCTGGGCATCAATCAGCACGGTCTCAACTTTTGGCGTCATAGAAAATCGTGTGATTTCATAGGTATCAAAGTTTTGGGTTTTAACATTTCCCCAATTAAATTTAACGTCCTCAGTGAGTGCATACCCCAGGCCCATTGTAATACAACCCTCTATCTGTAATATTGCACCCTGAGGATTTACTACCTGACCCATATCCTGTGCGCCTACTACACGTTTTACCTGAACTTGCCCTGTTTTCTTATCGACCTCCACTTCAGCTATCAGAGTTACATAACTGCCTGCATCAACACCGCAAGCTATACCATATCCCTTGCCACTGGGCAATTTTATTGGAGTCCAGCCGAATTTCTTTGCTGCTGCTTTTAGAACTCTTATCATTCTTTCATCTTTCATATTGTTTAAACGGAATTCAAACGGATCTACTCCAGCTTTCCAGGCCATAATATCAATCTGTGATTCCCTTGCAAATGTATTCGTATTATTGGCAGGTGCACGCCATGCACCTGTGCCAAACGGATGTGCACCCTCTGCTGAACCATATGTCATGGTTCTGTTTTGCGGAATATCGTAAAATAGTGACGAACCTCTGGCACCGGCAAAATACACATCGTAATCCCATAATGTTATTTTGCCGGATTTTGTGACACCTGAGTTTATCTTTACCACTGCAGCAGGTCTGAACATATCATAAAAAAACTCCTCCCTGCGTGTCCAGACTAATTGTATAGGTTTCCCTGATAATTTGGCTATCCTGGCTGCTTCAACAGCCTGTTGGTTATAGATTTTTGAGCCAAACCCACCTCCTAAAAAGTTTTGTTTTATATGAACATTTTTTAATGGTATATTCAACGTTTCAGATACAGCCTGTCTGGTCCCGAATGGTGTTTGCGAGGATACCCACATTGTTATCTTGTCTCCTTCGAATTTTGCCGTTGCTGTATGAGTTTCGATTGTGGCGTGAGCTACATAACCGTCCAGATATTCTTCTTCAACAGTTATGTCAGATAGTTCACGGCCTTCCTCTAGATTTCCACCCTCTTCAACCACGTTACTTTCTGATGCCACACTGAGGAGGTGTTTGAAAATGGTCTCATCATTCGCCTTAGGTTCCGGAACTTCATATTCTGCTTTTACTTTATTAATTGCTTTTTCTGCTATTTCAGAAGATTCATGGAGTACGGCAAAAAAGTCTTTTTCCCTGACAACTTCGATACCTTCGATATTCTCCAGGGCGGATTCGTCAAGATTTGTTAACCTGGCACCATGTGCAGGAGGTCTCAAGATCTTTGCATATAACATGCCCGGCAGGTGAATATCTCCCGCATACTTCGCCTCTCCTGTTACCTTTACTAATGCATCCGTTCTTAACTCTGGTTTCCCGATTATTTTAAACTCTGATGGGGTTTTTACCGGCGGTTTCTCACTTAACGGTTTTACTATCTTTTTACCTTTGGTGAGCTGAGCATATTTAATCCGGGTTTTTTCGTTTTTTGTATCATATATTACACCTTCACTTGCCTTCAATTGTTTTTTTGATATTTTAAGGTATTCGGCTGCTAATTCAATCAGTACGGCTCTGGCTTCTGCGGCCGCTGCTCTGAGAATGGGGTCAAAAAATGGGGTAGTCATTGATCCCCATGTTCCCGCATCATATGGACAAAGTTCTGTGTCTCCCATTACCATGTCTATCTGATCCAATGATACTTCAAGCTCATCAGCCAACACTTGTGCGAGAGAAGTTATTGCTCCCTGTCCCATTTCGATTTTACCTGTATAACAATCTATCCGGCCATCTTCTTTTACTCTAAGGTAAGCATTGAAATCAGTTGATTCTTGCACCTTGGAAAGTATCCCTCCTCCAAGAACGGATAATTCCCCAATAGAAAAAACAATAATTATACCCCCACCAAGGCTTTTCAGGAATTCACGCCGGTCTATATTTATTTGAGAGTCTATCTCACTGAAATATAGTTTGTGGATTTTATCTTCTTTCATATCTGCCTACCTCCTTCCATTTCTTTGGCTGCGGTTTGGATAGCATCTATAATTCTGCCATAAGAGCCACACCGGCATAAATTCTGTTCCATTTCCTCAATAATTTCCCGGCGTGTTGGTCGAGGATTTGTAACCAACAGACCATACGCATTGAGGATCATTCCAGGGGTGCAAAATCCACATTGCAAGGCGTCATGTTCAATAAATGCTTTTTGTAATGGATGTAAATCACCATTTTTTGACAATCCTTCAATGGTGATTACTTTCTTCCCTTTGATGTACGAAACCGGGTACATGCACGTCCTGACAGCTTTCATGTTGATAAGGACAATGCAAGCCCCGCAGTGGCTTGCTCCGCAACCGTATTTGGTTCCTGTTAGACCCAGGTCTGAACGCAAAACCCATAACAGTGTCCTTTCACTGTCTATCGACATTTCCATTGGTTTCCCGTTGAGTTCAAATTGTATAATTTCTGTCATGATAACCTCCTCTGTTTTAATTCTTTATTGTAATCATTCATGGTATCTATGTCTCTGAGAATACCCGGAGCATCTACCTCGACCTCCAGAATATCTTCAGAATGTTTATGGGTAAGATCACTAAGGCTGCTACCTGAGATAAGTTGTTCCACTTCACTCCTGTATTTCATTTCAAAGAGAATGGGATGGCCACGCTTTCCATTATAAACAGCAATAACAATTCCCTTTTCCGATTGCCTGTATGCATCAATAATTTTGTCGATTACTGAACTCGGGATCATTGGCTGGTCGCCCAACAAAACCAATACGGCATGTGTGTTAACAGGCAGGGCTTTGAGACCGCATTGAATGGAAGAAAGCATCCCGCTCTGAAATTCCGGATTTTCAGAGATCTCTACCGGATAATTCCTGATCTGCATGCTGACCTTCTCCTTATCCGAACCAAGAATAACGAGTACATTATCCGCTTTTGACCGGACTGTTTGACCGATGACTGTTTCAATAATGGTTCCGTCACCATAAGGCAGGAGAAGTTTGGGTTTTCCCATTCTCCTGGATTCTCCGGCAGCAAGAATTATGGCACTTATGATAGACTTATTTTTTACCCTATGTTTCTGATGGCGGACAAGAATTAGCTGGGCACAGATACTTACGGCAATTTCCTGTACGGTTTTTGACTGGATTTCAATACCAATGGGAGCATGAACACGATCGAATTGGGAAGGTGTTGCCCATCCTTCTTCCAGGAATTTCTCCCGCATTAATCTGATCTTTTGTTTACTTCCAATCATGCCAATGTATGCAGCTTCCGAATCAATGCATTGCCTGAGCGCATCAGCATCATTCTTGTGTCCGCGTGTTACTATCACGATGTATGTATCAGGAGTCTTGGGAATTTTACGAATTGCTTTTCCAATATTATCGACGATTAAATGATCTGCATCAGGATTTTTTTCCCTGTTGGAATATTCCGGCCTGTCATCTACTACGGTTACCTCAAATTCAAGCAGGCTTCCGAGGTGGGAAACGGCCTGGCCTATATGACCCGCTCCCGCAATAATCAGCGCGGGAAGAGGAAATAATGGTTCCAGGAATAGAAAGGTTTCAGGGGCATTTTCAAAATATGAATTTTTTTCAATTTCAAGGTATAGGATATTATTTCCATCCAGACATTTCTTAATCTCTTCCCTGTATCTTGAAAGTTTAGTCTTTAAACCCGGCCCGGGAATTTTATTCTTTTCAATCCAATGTCTTACTATTGATATTTTTTCATCCGGGTACCTGCCAATAAATGTTGCCAGGACTCCCGGCTGATACCTACCCATCGATTTATCTATATCACTGAAAATATTCATGTTCTTTTCCAGACAGGTGTCAATAAGAATTACAGCTTTACCACCACAAATGGCACCTTCATCTGAAGAAATATCGGCATGTAAATCGAATTCATAAAGGTGTGAAACCTTTTTTTGAATGGCATTAAGAGCTTTTTTTTGTGCATCGGCTTCAAGTATTCCGCCTCCAAGAGTACCTTTTATAAGCCCTCCCAGGGAGAATATGGCTGAGGCTCCCTGTACCTGGGGAGTGGAGCCCTTTGTTTCAATAATAGTGGCCAGAGCAAGAGGAATATTTTTCCCTATCTCGCTTAACAGGTTTATATAGAATCTCCGGCTTGCCATTACTAAAACAGAATTATAAGAGTCCGATACTTATTTCAGTTAGTTTATTATCACGACATATCTTGCGTCAGGATCAGTCTGAACAGTGCGACTAGTACCAGGCAGAGGACCAGTGTGGCTGGTGAGAGCAAATCTCTAAGTGTTTTTCTTTTAATAACCATTTCAAAATTTGCAGCAGTTGATCTGATTTTTTCTCCGGCAAGGAATCCCAGCGGAACAGTAAATGCCGATAGTACAACTGCAACAGGTGCAAAAAAGATCGAGAGGGGAACTAATGTTCCCGTAAATACACAGGCTGGAATACCTGTTGCAAATTTTACCAGTGGGAACAGGCTTATGGCAATAAGAGCAGCTCCTCCGCCAAGCAGTGCCCGGGCTGACTTTTTCTGCCATCGATTTTTATTAAAAAGTGCAACCAGGATAAGGAATGCCAAACCTTCCATCAGAAAGGCAAAGATGGGGTTGGCAATTGCCCCATGCTTAACCGGCAAAGATAAAAGCAGTGCGTCGAATAATTTAAAAAAACATGCAATCAAGACGACCAGTATGGGGACAAAAAAGCGTCTCGTTGCAACCCAACCGGCAGAGATAAAAAATAAGGCTACTCCGGTCATCAAGGAGCCTGATACAAGGGCTGCACAACTGCGAAGCCCCATCCCGAGAGCAACTTCAGTAAAACCCCAAACGGATCCGAGTATAATTGCAATTCCCAGATGTGATTTTATAATAGTTTTTTCCATGTTTGTACTAATTTAATGAAAGAAAATCAATATAAAGATACAAAATAATTTAAGTTTAAATTCCTGAATAGTTCACTCTTCTTTGCAATAAATCTTCGATTTTATTTCACAGGGTTCACCCAGTGAAACAGCAACTTCGTTGCTCCTACTATGCAGGGTTTCACAGGGTGAATTAAAAAAAGCCTTAATTTTCAGGTTTCATGAATAATCAGTCCAAAGTCGGCAGTCCACAGTCAGCAGTCTACAGATTGCCTGCCTAAAAATGCAAAGTATAATGAACCGTCCATGACAAAATAATCAGTATTTTGACAC
>JAHLWT010000189.1 GCA_019057775.1 Promethearchaeota archaeon | reverse complement strand
TTCATGGTTATCGTCATGGAACAATATTAAGAACATATTTTCGTTCAGAAGAATTTATACTAGATATATTAAATTTTGGTTTTAAGATTGAGATTTTTGATAAATCTAATTCCGGTACAACTCAATTTAAGTTATTTTTTTGATATTTCATATTAAAGTCTTTTTCTCGTTGGTTTTTCTATCTTAAATTAATAGAAAAATAGAGTCAAAAGATTAAATAACAATTGAAGCTAATTGTAAAATATGAATCGACTATTTTCTGATGATGATAGCTTAATGTTTGAAATTGAATCCGAAGATTGGAAAAAAACTTTGTCGAGAAGTTGAGTAAAATTGAAGAAGGTAGTTTCATAAAGATTAGAGCTGAAAAAGCTAGAGAATCTTTCATAGATAAATATAGGAATAATTATAAGAACGAGATTAAGACATAATTAGAAAAGGGCGGATAATTCCCGTAATTTTTTTTAAAATTTAGCTATTAATCCTATGTATAAGCTTTTCTTAATCTTTTAATGAAGGAAATAAAATTGTCTAAACTTTTGAGTTGCTAACTTTTAATTCTTCAATTTTCTTATTAGCTTTTTCAATATAACGATTAAAAAAATTTTTTGAACCCATATGTTCTTTTATCTCGTTTTGAGCAATTTTTTTTATTTTATTTAGCTTTTCTAAAGCGAATTTAGAATTATTAAGTTTATTGTAACACTTTGCAATTTTAAAATGTGAAGGAATATCTTTAGGTTTTATCTTTAGAGCTTCTTGAAATTTCTTAATAGCCTCTTCATATTCACTTAGTACCATCAATATTTTACCGTATTTATAAAATTTGTAATTATCTCTTACCGATTTAAGTTCTAATAAACTTTCCATTATATTGATTGCTTTCTCTCTCTCTCCTAAATTTGCTAAAATGAAAGCTTTATTAAAATCTATGTCTGTAGCCTCCTCGGGATCATCAGATAAGTCTTTAATTAAATTCTCATGAAACTCCAATGCTTCTTTACATTTCCTTAATTTGACTAAAATTCGGGATTTAGAAAGTAAGAATCTTAACAGGTTGTTTTTGCTCAAATTAGTTTTAATTAATTTATTTAGAACATACAAACTTTCTTTATACTTTTTCTTATATTTGTAAAATTTAAATAAATCTTCTAGTTTTTGGCTTCTCTCGCTTGGAGTTTTTATATATACTTGATCTATTAGGATTACTGCATTGTCGTAATCCCTCATTCCAAAAAAATTACTCAATTTTCTTTTTAAAATAGGAATTTTATCTTCTACTTTTTCTAATAAGAAATCTAAATTTTTATTACTTTCTTCAAATTTGCCTTCCATAGCTAAATACCATGCTTTGTTATCATAATTACCTAGATCTTCAGGATTTTCTTTTATTAAAATATTCAAGAGAGAGATAGCTTTTTTAAAATCACCAATTTGACTATAATATTTAAATTCATCTAAAATTTGAATATCACCCTCCTTCTTTGCCTTCTCTATTAATTTTTTAGATTGTTCTTTTTCTTTCAAATTGTATAATATTATTGCTTTTATTATGTAGAAATTCTCATATCCAAATAAAGCATCTTTCTTGGATTCAATAAAATTATTATTTAATTCTAAAGCTTTATTTATACTATTTAAAGCTTCTTCTTTATTACTCCCATGAATTAATAGATCTGCTTGAATTTGAAAGTATAGTGGAAGATATTGAGAATCTTCCTCCAATAGGATGGCTCTATTAATAATTTTTAGACATTTTCTTTGTGCATTCATAATAAGAGCAATAAAGTATTTACCTTTCTTTTTCTCTAATAATTCTAATCCAAAAACTATAATATCGCGCATTTTTTTACTCTGAAGTATAATTGCTTTTGTTTTTAGATATTTTGAGACATTTTTAGGCTTTAACTTTAAAACTTTATTAATTACTACTAGTGCTTCTGCTTCCTTCTTTAATTTATAAAGTAACTCCGCTTTTAGAAGAAGTTTTTCATGATCTAGAGGATTTTTTGTAAGCTTTTCATTCACTATATTTAAGTTCTTCTCAAACTCTTTCTTTTCTTTAACATTAATTCTTGGAGAAAGATATTCTTCTTTTGCATCAATAATGTTTGTAAAGGAATAATAGGGTAATATTTCTCTGTCAACAGAAGGATTTCTTTTAATCTCTTCTATTAATTTTGATTTAAATTCATTTAATAATGTCTTTAGCGATTCTCTTAATTCCTCGTTAAAGTAATTCAATTTTTCAATTAAAATATTTAAGATATTTTCATATACATCCTCTAGCCAATCGTTATTAAGTTCAATGATCTCTAAACTATTTAAATTATATAAATGTCTGAATTTAGATTTCAATATAGTTTGTAGAAGACTCCCATACTCTCCATTAACTCTAAAGTATAATGAATCTCCATTATTCTCTAATTTTAATCTATAAATTTTATCACCATAAATTTTTTCTTCGAAAATCCTTTGAAGGAACATATCTATATCTGTTGTCGTTAATTCTTCATTTTTAGAATCTGTAATTATATTAAATTTCGAAATAAATTCTTTTTCAGAAATAGTATATATTAGGTAAAACTTTGGATGGTTGAGACATATGAACAGCAATAATTTGTTAAATTTTATCTCTGAAAAGAAGATTAGCTTATCATGAGTAATTTCATTTGCTAATTCAATAAATTCTGCCTTTAAATCTTCATTATAAATTTCATATTTTGCAAAAAATTGTTTAATTGAGTTGATATATCTCTTTATTCTTTGTTGCTCGATTTTGTTTATTGTGTCAAAGTCTAACTGGTATCTTTTTAATCTTCTTAATAATTCATCTAAGCCTAATTCAGTAATCGAATAAACACTTTTCCTTTCATCTTTTTCTACTTTAATATAATTCGAACTCTTTAATTCCTTTATCCATTTATAAAAAGTATTCTTGTTCATTCTCTTAGTAATGTTATTGTCGGGAGAATTAATGAACTCGGATCGTTCTAAAGGTCCAAAAGCGCTTAAAACATATAATATTATGTCGTTATATCTTTTTTCTATCATTAATTCCGCAGGGATTTGGTTAGGAATAATATCTTCTTGGCTCATAATAATAAATAATTCTTTTATAAATAAAAAGTTTATGTTAATAGGATTTTTCCTAGTAAAATAATTAGAGACATGTCTATAAGGACATGTCATAGGCAATAAGACATATATATTTTTGTAAATAATACTTAATTAGGAATAAAAAGTTTTAGGAGGTTGATTATAATAATTAGTATAAAAAAAATCGTTCAAATTATCCCAAAACAAGTAGAAATAAAAGTACTTATAGATGTAAATAATATTTGCCATAATGGTCAGAGAAGGCCCAAACTTATTAATTTCTTACAGGTTTTAGATCATTTAATCAAAGAAATTAAAATTCTACCTGAAAACATTTTTAGTATATGTGATCCTAACTTAAGATTCATTATAGATAATAAGAAGGAATTTGAGAGATTATTAAGAAATGGAACTGTCTTTATATCTCCCAAAATTGCTGATGAGTTCATTCTTCTTCTTGCCCAAAAATTTGAATTTTGCTTCATTGTTTCTAACGATAAATATCGTCAGTATTATGAGCAAATTCCTGATAAAAATTGGCTGAAAATAAGAAAAATATCATTTATGGTAATGAAAGGTTATGTTTGTTTAAGTCCTGATATAGATTACGACGAACATGAGCTATTATTAGAGAATTTAGGAGTAGAAAATATCCCAGAAGTAAAAACAACCCTTGATGTTTTGGAAGATATTGAAAAAACAGAAGGGGAATTAAACTTATATTAGAAAATTAATTAAAAATTGAGGTGGAAATTAAAAGTTGGTTGAAAAAGTAAAAAAAAATTACTCCTCCGTGAGTAAGTTAATAGGTAAAACATCTCGTTTACAAAATTACTCCATTAAACATAACAAGCGAGGTAAAGTTTTACATAATATTAGAGCTCATTTTTTACAGGAAGCTCTAAAAACGGGTTATAGAAATAAAACTAGTTACACTATTTTTTGTCAAAGAATAAGAGAAATTTATAATAAAATATTAGCAGAGATTCGCAGCAACAATTCGATTAATTACCTTTATCGAGATTCCAATATTCTGTTAAAGGCACTTATGAAGGATATAACTACAAAAGCAAAAGAAATTGCTAAAAGTAATAACTGGAATCTAATTCCACAAAAAGTTGAAAAAGACTTGTTTGGAGGGATTATATCATTTGAACAAGAAGAAAGTATAGAAATAGATGGAATTATTCTAAATGCTCGTGTTGACGATTTTATAGAATTAGGATCTGGAAATTTTATTGTCAGGGAGTTTAAATCTTACCAATTAGATGGCGAGATTCCAGATATTAGTGAATCAGCTTACTATAAAGATTTCATTCAAATTTGTCTTTATGGATATATTTTCCAAGAAACCAGGGGTCAACTTTGTTCATTTATCGAGTTAGTTTATTATCCCAACAAAGTCTTAAGGTATGAATTTTCAGAAACACAAAGAAATTTAGCTTTAGATTATATTAGAGATAACTCTGTTGAAGCGTTGGACTTTAGAGTTGTATCTAAAAGTGAAATACATCACGAAGAACCCAATTCGATAAGTGAAGAAAATGTTAACAATGCTAATAAAAGCCATAGTAAAATAAAAGCTCATGAGATTGACGACTTAAGCTTCGGGTATATTAATACTGTAAGAGAAAAACCCCTGACTTTGATAAATGGGAAACCTAATAAGCTTGAGGGTTATCTTTATATAGGAAAAGCAGAATTTGTGAAGGATGGTGATCTTGTTGCAGTAGAAAGGCAAGATGGATTACGCATTATTTGTCTCGTAGAGGAGATTAAATGTTATCAAGGAAATGTATCTGGCGAAACCACGGTTTTTGGTGTTGAAAAGATATTTAAAATAAAGTTAAATCCAATCTGGGAACTTAGTCTAGAAGGACCACGAGAACCAAGACCTCAAACTATTGTTCAGGGTAAAATCACTAAGCTTACTGATCCAGAATTTTATCAATTTAAAAAAATCCCTTACCATGGAATTCCTTTTGGAAGTCTAAGCGAGTTAAATCAAGATTATCAGTATAATTTTGATCCTATTCTTTTATATCAAGGAATCTTCATGGGAGGGACTCAAGGAACTGGGAAAACTTCAGCACTACGATTCATAAGTTTAGCTTCCGTCCAACAAGAGACTGCTCCAGCAATTGTGATTTATGATGCTGAAAATGAGTTTACAAATTTATGTACAATCCCTTCATCTGATAAGTCTAAAAAAACGATGGAGAAATATGGTTTGGATACATCTCATAATCATAATATCCAACAAATTAATTTAAGTGAAGATGGAAATCAATGTTTAACGTTAACCTATATAGATCCTCTGCATTTACTTCTCTTCATGCACGAATTAGCTCCAGTAAGTTATTCAATGTTAAAACGAATCCTCCAGGACATTAAAAACTGTTATAAAAATCAAGAATTTACATTCCCAGAATTACGCGATCACATTTTAACTTTCATTTCAGATCCCAGATACCGGTTAACTACTCAAGTTAGAGATGCAATATGGCGCGGTTTGCAGTCAATTACGCTAGATATGTTTGATAGGCCAAAAACGATCCCCATTAATGTTTTAGAAATGTTTGAGTCAGGTAAAATTACAATTATTAATACCTATAATTTGAGTGATGAACAACAGAGAATAGTAGCGTTATACCTTTTAGCAGTATTTCATAAGTATAAGATAAAAAGAGATGCGTATAATTTGGGAGTATTTTTCATTATTGACGAAGTTCAGCGCCTTTTACCATCGATGCTCTCAAGCTCAGAGCACCAAAAGAGAATAATTCACTTTCTGAGTGAGACTCAACATAGGGGAAGAAAGAGGAATTATGGTGTGATTTATGCAACGCAGCATCCAAAGGATATGAAAAAAGAAATAGTTGATTTGTGCAATACTAAAATATTTTTCCAAATTCAAGGGAGTGGTTGCGAATATATTAAAGAGTATTTGAATAAGGGGCAGCGTGAGCAATTGAAGCAACTTCCTGAGGGATACGCTTTCATATTGAGTAAAGGAAAACACGATCCCGTAGTTATAAAATTCCCATTAATAAATTAATTTTTTTTTAAGTTGTAAAGAATATTAAAATTGAAAAGATAAGGAGGAAAATAAAATTGTATTTAAAACTAAATTTAGAAAAATTGAATGAATTATATTCTTCTATCGGATTGAGTTTTGTAGAAGAAAGTAAAGTAATTAAAGTAAAAGAGAATCGTAAATATCTTTTGAGTGATTATCCCGAAGTAAAAGAAAAGCTTAAGCATAAATTTGGAATGACTTTTAACGATATGCATAAATGGCACATAAGCAAATATGGTGAAATGAATTTAAAAACTAAGATAATCAAAACAGAGCCAACCAAAGGTTTAGATGAATTAAGGTTAACACTAATAAGTAACATTAAGAGAATTAAGGAAGTTGAATTAAAAGAATCAATAAATCAATTACTACATAATCATCCTGTATTTTATAGTGGTCCTGGCGCTAAATTGAAGCACCATGATTATAAATATGGTCTATTTGAACACACTATCCAAGTATTAAAATTATCCTTAAACATTTCGGAAATCATCGGAGCAGATGTAGATCATGAATTATTAATTGCTGGAGCCGTTTTGCACGATATTGGAAAAATCAACTGCTATGAGCAATTTGAAAATCATATTGATATCACGGACACATTTTTAAACCAAGATCATATTATAAACGGGATAAAAATAGTTAGTCAAGAAATTCAATCAGAAAAGTTAGATGATATCCTGCACATTATTGCTAGTCACCATTATTTAAAAGAATGGGGGTCTCCGGTAGAACCAAACTCGATTGAAGCGTGGATAATTCATTTCGCTGATAATATTTCTGCTAAAATTGGGTAAATATTCTAAAAAGAGCGTGGATTCGCGGTTCATCTTTAAAACTTATATTATCAACTTGATGTAAGTTGTAAATCCGAATACGATGCTCAATATTATTCCTAAAAAAATTAAATTGATAGGCCTATATTTGGTGCGTAAAATACTCTTGTTATAAACCACCAAAAAAGATCCAAGAGATATTAATATTACTGAGATAAAGGACATTAGGGCTGTAAAAAATATGAAGCTTATCGTTATATCATCATAGGGGAGAAGATCATTTATTGTAATTATTGAATTAAGGGCGTCTTCAACTTCAAATCCTCCAAACCAAATCACGAATGGCGGTAGAGTAAAAGATTGATCAAACCACAGTAAAAGAAATGGGATCACTTTAAATAAAAATAATATTGCTACAAACACAAGTATAGCCGCGCTAATCCTCCCTCTCTTTCTTATAAAATCTAAATTCCTTCCATAGATTTTTTGTTTATCTTCAACATTTTTTGAGCTTACTAATAAATATCCTCCTAAAACGAAGTAAAATAGGAATAAGATCAGGTTTGTATACTGAAATATATTATAACAAACAAAATTGAATCCCCTAAAAACACCAGTCAAACTCTCAAGAAACGATTCTACTATATCATCTAGGATATTTGTTTGTCCAAGAAAAATCATTAAATTATTTCTAAATCAAACTATAAAAAATTGTATAATTTTAGTAGAACTCAGTTAATCCCAAGTTTAAGTTTTATTCTTCTCTTATCTTTTTCTAGATTCTTTAAATTCTCTCTTGGCACCATATTTCTCTTACCAAATTAAGAGAAAATCAATCATTTAAAA
>JAHLWT010000188.1 GCA_019057775.1 Promethearchaeota archaeon | reverse complement strand
TCTAATTTGAATTTTTTTGAAATTTCATCAGGGAATTTATACTGAATCATTAAATTTGTCATAACATTTCTTTTTATTGTTTTATTTTATATATTTTTATGTTCCCAGAACAATTAAATACAAAAAAAAAAGTAAGAAGATGGAAAAAGTAAAGAAGATTCATTAGCAAAGGAAGAGGTTTGAAAAAGAAATCCATAATAAAATTTATATATATTAAATTCATTTTTTACATTTTTGGATATTGATGATTTACAAAAAAGGATATATCGTATAATAGTTGATGAATATGAGATTGAACGGGATTAGCCTTCCCCTCAATTTCAAATTGATCGTTATTATTTTTTATAACTTCATTACTTTCCTCCCCCATTGTTAATTGATAAATAAGGTATCCTTTAACTCCTTTGATTTCTAGGATTGCATTATCCTAGATGAAATATCATTATAAATTAGAAATCGAGATGACAGAAAATTTAAAGGATTAGAATTTCATCAAAGCTTAAAGAAGTTAAATCTTTAATAATATCTGTAAAAAATTTCTCAAATGAGCCCCCTAGATTATTTTTCATAAATTTTACAATTGGTATTTTCTTTAATTTAAAACAAACCTAGCTTAGAAAGGAATAAAACAATTTTTTTGAATAAATAATATATTAATAAAAATTACCCAAATTCTTAAATTTATGAGCGAAATTAATGTCCTACATTTGTCTGATTTACATTTTGGCATTGAGTCCTTTAGTGATGATAATGAAGAATTAACCGAAAAAAGAAAAAGAATCTTAAACAATCTAATCGAAAAATTAAAGGATCTTGATCAGGAATGGCACCCCGATATTATTGCTATTTCAGGGGATATTGGATTTTCTGGTGAAGAAGAAAACTACGAAGTGGCATGGAATTGGATAGACCGTCTTCTCATAGATCTGAATCTTAACATAGATAGGTTAATACTTTGTCCAGGAAATCACGATAGATACATTAAAGATTACATTAATTATTTAACCAGAAAACCAAGAAAACGCCAACCACAACCCATATATCCCAAAATTGAAGATGCCGACAAATTTTTGGAAACACGGGATATTCAAGAATTGGCTAAAAGGTTTTATCAATTTTCAGGATTCTGTGAAACTCATAATATCCCTCCTTTAATCTTTAATGGTAAAAAAAGTAACCTTTTAGGTTTTAGAGAAATTCAAAAATTACGATTTGTTGTGTTGAACTCATCTTGGTTTTCTCTAGGGGGCGAAAATGATAGAGGTAACATCTTTATAGGATTGCCTCACATAGTAGATATGAAAAATAATGAACAACTTATAAGTCCAGATGTAACGGAAGAAATTTCAATATCTATTCTACATCATCCTTTTGAATGGTTAAATCAGTCTGAAATCGACAAGAAAGGTGAGAGAACTCCTTCTTATGTTGAATTAGCAAGAAATTGTGATATTATACTTTCTGGTCATACACATGGAGAAGAACAATTTGAACCAGATAAAAAACATGCTGGTGCTTGGCTCTTCAAAGCAGGAGCAATCTTTGATAAAGATCCTTTAGTTTATAATTGTGAAATCCTTAAAATTAATATAAGAAATAGATCCGCTGACAGATTAAAGCTATACTATGATACAGAAAAAGATTGGATTGACGAAATTGATGAGAAAAATCCTTATCTTTTCTCAAATGGATTAAGTAGATTAAGATTGCATTCAAAAAAGGTTCTTCAAGCGATTTATGATAAAATTGGAAAAGAATGTAAAATTGATCGTAGCAGAATAATTAATAAGATTGAGGAAGAAATCAGTGTTAACAATATTTTTTTTATTACTGGAGAATCTATGGTTGGTAAATCAGTAATAATGAAAGATTTAGCTTTAAAATTAGATTCTAGTAGTGAGATCTTTGCATTTAATGTAAATCATTTTTTATATAATAGTATTGAGGAATATTTTAAAAACCTAAATATTATAGATAGTTTTAAAGACATTCTCTCAGCAGTGAAATCCGTAAAAAATCGCTTCATTTTTATTGACCACTCAGAAAAAATTCTTGAAAGTGAAAATAGATTATCGATCTTTAAAGATCTGTTAACTGTTGTATTTTCCTATAATAAAGAAATGATTGATAAAGGTATCTTACAGGATAATTGCTGGAAAATAATACTCTGCTGTCGATCTGAAAAATATAAAAATGTTCATGACGAATTAGATCGACTTTGCTCGGATTTAGATATACAAATTAAAAATAAAAAGGTTAAACTTTTAGAAGAAGAGGAACTTAATCAAGTTTGCGATGTCTTTCCAAAATTAGCCTCATTAATCAATAAACCAAATTTAAACAAATTAATAACTCTTCCTAAAATTTTAGACATTTTAACTATGGAAAATTTTAAATTAACGGAAGAAGACATCATTGAAGGTTATAACCATAATTTTTATACAGAAACTTATCTAATGAAACAATTTTGGGAACAAATTATTAGAAATAACGAAGCTGTGTCAGATAACGGGATAAGACCTGAGGCTAGAGATCAAATGTTGCAAAAAATGTCATTACATTATTACACATCCAATAAACCTTATAAAATAACAGAGGAAGATGAGGAGGTTTTATTTAGTGATCTAATTTCAAAACAGATTTTATTAAGAGATGGTGAGCAATTAAAGTTTTCTCACGATGTATTTGAAGAATGGTCGCTTTTAAAGTATATGACAATGAAATCGGATATTATAAATGATTTTCTAAGACCATTCAATGATTCTAAGCGAAATACTAGAGCCTTCCAATTGTTTTCTCGAAAATTGTTAGAGATCGATGAAAATTATGAAAATTGGAAATCAATATTTAAATTAATAGGACAAGAATCTGATTTAAATCTAAAATGGAAGCAAGATTTTATCTATGGGTTTTTAAAATCAGAAATATTAGGAGAACTCCTTTTAAAACTAAAATCATTACTCCTTGAGGAAAATGGCAAATTATTAAATTATATGTTAAAAATCCTGCAAACAAAATGTGTAATATATGAAAAGGACTTAAAACCAAGTATAATTGAATGGTTTATTGTTATATCCTTCCTGAAAGATATATTTAGTGAATTAGATGAAAAAAATATTTTAGAGTTTTCTAAGGTTGTTACTAAATCAATCGTATATTTTTTTAGTGTTCCTGATTTAATAGATCCCCTCATTATATTACTTATTGACTTTATAAAGACACGAATTTTAAGTAGTGAAATATCTTTCAGTTTAGATTATGAAGACAAAAAGGAGTTAAAAAAAAATATCATTTTTACTATTTTATGGGGTGTATATTACAAAAAGAATGAGATTATATCTTTACTTAATGAAATTAAATCATTAAAAAGGAGATTATTCAAAGAAGTAATCTTAAACAAGAGTGGATGGATGATTCTATTTAAATTTGCTCCCAAATATGCTTTAGATATGTTAAAAGATATCTTAATAAGTACAAAAGAGATTCCAGAATATATTCTTAGTTCATTTAATAGAATGGAATGGGAACACTCTTTTATAGATTCCTCGTTATTTAATGAAGGGTCATTTAAATTTATTCTAAATAATAATGAGGAAATAGGTTTAAAATTAATTCATGAGATCGTGAACCATGCCACTTGGCTCTGGTGTAATATTGATGAACCTGTATATTTTGAAATGTTTAGAATGATAAGTCGTCAAAGAACACCAATTCCTCAAAAAGTCCAATATGGAGATAATGAGATTATACTCTGGGGAGATCATTTTGTATATAGGTGGAACATTCCAATGGGATTTAGACCTAATTTAGTAACATGTGCTTTAATTGCTTTAGAAAAATGGATGATTGAACAAATAAGAGACAAGAGAAGAAATTCAATTACCTTTATCCAAGATATTTTAAAGAGCACGAAATCTATCTCAGTTGTTTTAGTATGTATAAACACTCTATTATGTAATTACTTTTCACCTAAAAATAATGATAATCAAGATTTAAAAAAGGATTTAGTAAAATCGATTATACCTTTTATGGAAAATCCCGTGTTTTGGGATTTGGAACTAAAACGCTTTGGTGAAGTTGAATTTGTGGGAAGAACTGAAGATTATCATCGTTTTACAATTGACTATATTTTCCCATTTATTTTATTTCAGCATGAAGATGTGGAAAAAAGTAAATTAATTGCAAAAATGGAAGATTTCCCAAATAAAATTCCTTTTTATTTCGAAGAAGAGAAGTCGTGCATGGATTTAATACGAGATAGAGTGAGATTGTTCACTTATATCGCTGCTCGAACAAAAAAAGAAAACTGGCGACTAGCAGAAGTAACACCTAACATAATACTACCCGTACTTTCTTTGCCAACGGATATTGTAGATCAGGAGGAAGATAATAAATTAAAGGCATTTTTTAATTTTGTTTCTCTTAGGAGTTGGGTACAAAATTTTCTAAATAAAGGAGAATTCTTAACTTACTATGATTTAGATACTGTTTTTACAAAAATTAATGGTTTAATCAATTCAGATGAAAAAATAAACCTACCTATCGCATTTCAAGACTCTGGAAATAATGCGGAGCTGATAACTGCTTTTTATGCCGCACTTGTTAAATATAAATGGGATTATCTTATTGAAAAAAAGTTAGAAAAAAAATGTAAAGAAATATTCTTAAGAGCTGTCTATCGTCTTGAACCTAGTGGATATCTAGAATCTCCAAGTTCTAGGAACTCATTCGGATACAAGAGATCTGCCTCAAAATCACTCCCAAAATTATATAAAAAATTTCCAAAAGATAAAAAATTGAAGAAAACAATTTTCAAATTAGCAATTTATTCAAACCACGAAGTAAGAGATTTATTATTTTCAAATCTTGATTGTGTTTGGCAATCTAATTCAAGAATCATTTGGAAATGTATAAAAAAACTAAAGAATTTATCTTTAAAACAAGCAATCATCAATAAACCAAAGAAATTAAGTAAAGAAAAACATAATCTAAAGACTTGGCAGATGATTAAAAACAGTGTTCAATCAATTTCTATGGAAAAATTATCTCCAAAAGATATTGCTCTGGGTTATTTTAGATCTGTGTTAAATGTAATACCATTGGATGAATCAATAAAGGATTTGGAGTCTAATGAAAAATTCATTAAGTTGTTGAAAGAACTATTTGATTTTACTCTATTTAATGACATAAAATACAAAAAAACTAGTGAAGTTCAAGATACTTATTTTAATAATATTAAGCATAATTTCTATTATGAATGGGTACCTCCTGCTTTAAAATCAATAGCGAATGCAACGCTCCATTTTAATTATGATAAAATCAACATCTATTTTTTAAATCCAATTGTTACTAATTGGAAAAAAATGGATAGAGTTCTAATTATATACTTAAAAGAATTGATTAGATTGAGTAATCAACCAAATACAGAAACAAGATTTATGGAAATTTGGTATAGAATATCTGATTTGATATTTGAAACAATACAAAAAAACTATGCCGTTCAAAAAGAGCTTATATATCTTCTTTTTTTTCAGGATCATTTTGGTTTTATTTTAAAGAAAGAGTTCGAAAATGATAATTCAATTGAGAAAATAGGCATTATTATTAATAAATTCCTAAAAAACACATTATTCTATATCCCAATCATTCAATTTTTAAATGAAATAAGAAATCCTACCTTTACCAATGAATGTATAAAGATTTTATTTGAAAAATTTAAATCCTTTTCTTATTCTGAAAAACAACATTATCAATTAAGAGAAGAAATGTTTAAATTTTTAAATAATCATTGGAGTGAAAATCAGGAAGATATCCAAGAAAATGATGAAATTTTTCAAGTTTTTAAATATTTAATTGATGTCTTGGTTGAGTGGGGTAGTATTCTAGCGGGAAAATTACAGGAAGAGTTAAGTTCATCAAATGAGTCTTAAAATTATAAATAAATAAAATTTGTATCGAATTCCATGAAAATTATACTTAACCGAATGGGATTTGATTATAGCAATAAATTATGACTACATGTGAAGAAATAAAGAAATTACGAGAAAAATCTGAATTTGAGAATCTTAAATATGAATTAAAAAGTTCTAAAATTCTTAAAGAAAATAATTGGAAAGATAAAATAGCGAAGGAAATAGTGTCTTTTGCAAATAAAAATGGTGGTAAGGTAATAATTGGTCTTCAAAATGATGGTACTTTTGATGGTGAAATAGATTATCATGTTGATAAGTTGAAGGGTGATATAGACAACATTATACATAATAAAATAAGTCCAATTATAAATTATAATTATGAATTTTTAAAATGTGAAGGAGGAGATTTATCGATTATAACAATTGAGAAAAAAAATAAAGATATTCCCTATGCTTATATAGTAAAAAGGGAAGGACCTGAGATCAAAAGTCGCATTTATTATATCCGAACGCCTCATGGGAAACGATTAGTTTCAGATAGTCAGTTAGAATCTTTATTTAGTGAAAAAAAAGGGATAAAAATTCAATCCCCTAAGGAAACAAAACCTGATATACAATTAATAAAAGAATATTTAGATATGATTAAGACTTTGCAATTTTCTCCTAAGAACTTAATACCAATACTAAATAAAATTCATAATCAATTTGTAAAGATTTCGCACAAAGAAGATTTTACTGAAAATGAACTTGATACATTTATCAATTATGCTGAAATCGTAAATAACTATATTTTAAATAAAAATAATGAACTAAAAAAAATAATTCTAGGAACCATTAGATTGTTTGTTTTAAAGCCAAAATTTTCAGAAATAATAAAGAGTGGAAATTATCATAATTTTAAAAAATTATATGAGAGTGGATATAACAATAATGAAATTACTTTAATTTTGTATATATGTGGATATTTTAAAAGTATTTCAACTGAGATATATAAAGCTATAGAGAAAAAAGATACAGATTTATTAGATATTTATATAAGTTTATTGATTTCAACTAAAATAGAAGAAAACAAATTTGATATTATTAGAAATCTAAGGTTAAAAATAGAAAAACTAGATTTCATGTCAGATGTAAATTTAATAAATAAAATAGAATCTATGACTAGTTGTTTAGAGTCATATCAAAAATGATTTCAAGCTCAGTTGCTGATATAGAGATCAGTTGCTGATATAGAGATCTACTCATCTGGATATACTTTTTGTCATATATCAATACTTTTTTTTGGAATATCAACAGGTTTATTCGTTAGCGCATCTGAGATCTTCTTGCATGCAAAAGAATTTGACGTATTTAGTATTCCAGAACCCTATCGTGAATTATTGAGAAAAGATTGCAAATTAAATGATAAAGAGTGGGCAGATTTTGAGGATGAGCAAACAGAAAAATGTAGACAAAATGAAAAATACGGGAGAATTTTTTATAACATAGCTGTTATTTCTTTGTTTGTGGGTTTATTTTTTGCGATAGCTCCATATAATCTTCTTGTCGCAATAATTGTCTCTGTTTTTGGCGTTACACTTGAATTTTTCCAAATATTAAAATAAATTATCTCAATAATTTATTTGAATCATAGAAATTACTACTTCAATGAGAAGTATCACAAAAATCCAGAACCAATATTTAAAACTTGTTGGTTCATAAAGCCACTGTGAAATTATGTATAGTACTTATAGGATAGGATAGCTTACCAAAATTATAAAATAGTATTTTTTTTTGATATTTTGATTTTCTTGCATAAAAACCTATTGAAAATGTGTAATTAAATCAATTTAGAATACTAATGAAATTTAATAGTCTCTTAAGATTTAAAAAAGAGAGAGACATCATAAAAAA
>JAHLWT010000187.1 GCA_019057775.1 Promethearchaeota archaeon | reverse complement strand
AGGAAATCTTAGCAAAGAAAGAGGCGGAGGAACAAGCTAAAAAAGAGAAGGAAATTTTAGCAAAGAAAAAGGCGGAAGAAAGAGCTAAAAATATAGTTTCTTTTAAAGGCGCTCAAATCACTCAATTCGAAACGGATTTCCTTCAAGAGCTTGAAGATCAATTGGGTAAACAATTTAATTTAGTTAATAAAGTCGAAGATACCACTGAGATGGGCTTTTCGGTTGAAAATAACCAAATTACAGGGATTGGTTTGTATTATTGTAGTATATCAACTCTTCCGGAGTCGATAGGAAATCTTTCCTCTCTAAAAGAATTATATTTAGTAAGTAATGAGTTAACGACTCTCCCGGATTCAATAGGCAACTTAATATCACTCCAGAAACTAGAATTAGATAGTAATAAATTTACGACTCTCCCGGAGTCGATAGGGAACCTTCAATCGCTTAAAAAGCTAAAATTGGGTTTTAATCAGTTTTCGACACTCTCTGAGTCAATAGGCAACCTCTCCTCTCTGGAAGACCTAGATTTAGCAAGTAATGAGTTAACTACTCTCCCAGAATCAATAGGAAACCTAAATTCACTCCAAAAACTAAAATTGTTAAATAATCAGTTATCGGCTCTCCCGGAGTCGATAGGAAACCTTCAATCGCTTAAAGAATTAAATTTGGGCTTTAATCAGCTATCGATTCTCCCAGAGTCAATAACAACGCTTAAATTGCTTGAACACCTTAATTATAGTGGCAATCAATTATCTGCTCTCCCGAAGTCCATAGGAAATCTAAAATCGCTGATATACCTTGGGTTAGAGAAGAATCAGTTAACGACTCTCCCGGAGTCAATAGACAACTTAAAATCACTTGAAATAATAGATTTGGAGAAGAATAAGTTAACAACTCTCCCGAAGGCGATAAAAATTTTAGAACGAGAAAATGTAACGATATATAAATGATTGCAATTTTATTGACGTAATTTTTTCTTCAATTGATTCTTTTAAATCAATAAGTTACAAAACAGCTTTGAATTTATAATGAGCTGTAAAAATTTAGTACCCATTTCCCCTGAACCTTTTTCCGCCCACTTGGCATACCTGTGGCTCATGAGGGTGGGATAAATACAAAGACTAAACTCGATAATGTAGTGTACAGAAATTCTAATTTTAGAACCATAAATTCCTTAAAAGTACTAAAGAATTCGAGCAATATTTTAAGAGATTAAATAAATATCTTAAGATTTTTGAAATCATAACAAAAGAATAATCCATGAAAAAAATGATATTAATTTCTTAAAAAATCCTTACATTTCTTCAAGTGCGAAACGAGGGCAGGCATCCAAACACAGCAGACATCCGATACACTTCTCATATAGCAATTCCAATCTCTCTTTAGCATCTAAGTGCAGAGCATCTGTAGGACATAAAGAAACACATGCACCGCAATCTATACACTTGTCATCATCAATAATGACTCTTCCCTTCTTATTAACGATTATATTGTTATTCTTTAATGATTCTGTTATTGTTTTAATTTTATCTTCAGGAATGTCTATTAATAAATTAGTTCCATTTGAATTTGTAGAGAATTTAAGGATATTAAGAGTAATCTCATAACTTAAAATTTCATTTATAAATCTTGAATAATCGCTAATGTCCTTTATTACTCCAAACGGTAATGTCACGTTAATAATTGTCATTTTTTAGATCAACTCCTCACTTGTAATTATTCCAACTACTTTATTGTTCTTATCAATAACGGGTAAGGCCGATATTTCATTCTGTTTCATCCTTCTAGCAGCCACATCAATTGGTTCATTGTCATTAGTAGTAAAGACTTTCTTGGTGATTATATCATTTAAAACCTCTTTATCTTCAGCTATAGCTTTTGTCACATCAAAACTTGTGACTATCCCTTTCAAAACCTTCTCTCGATCTGTTATAATAATATGATTCATGTTTTGATTTATTATCTTTTCAGCAATCGTTTTTAAGTCACAATCATCATAACAAATTACCGCGCCTCGTTTTAAATCTTTCACAAACTTTAGTTTTGAGGGCTGATTCATTGGTTTGAAAATTGTTTCAGTTGGCAACGTTTCTGCGGGCGGATTTAGAAAGAATTTACCATCTTGAATCCATTCTTTCAACTCTTCTGCTACTTTTCGAGCATAGAATAATGAAGATAAAGAAGAACATTTTACTTTTTTACCATTTATTTCAATAAATCCACTTTTTAATTCTTCATAACTTACTCGTCTTAACTTAGGTCTATCTCTCCTTGGTACTGCATAATCTATAATATCAGTTAATAGTTCTTTATCGCTAATCGCAGTCTTTTTGGCTAAACCCTCATTTAAGATAGGGATTGGAATTCCTACACCGACAAATAACGAAGTTCCATATTTCTCGTAAGATACCCCTCTAAGATATTCAGAAGTCATTTGTTTTAAATCACCTTTAAGGAATAATGTCCCGAATTGATTAGAGGGACTATGTTGCGTTCCCTCTCCCATTACATACCCAATTCCTCCCCCGAGGAATATTCGTGAACCAATGCCAATAGTCTCATAATCAGGATCATTACTTAATGGACTCAAACTACCTGCACCTGCATAGTGAGCATTCCCAAAACGAGGCAATAACTTCCCCATATAAGTATATAATGTTTTATCTGAACTATTTACAGCACATACATATCTCTGATATGCATTTCTTGGATTACATAATATTGCCTGGTTTATCTCATCAATAGTAAATTCTGTATCTACTTCTGCTAAGGGATAACAATCTGTAGTGTATGAATTACCTCTAATTCGTATTGACTTACCCGAAACTAAATCCTCTATAACATGACCTCCACCGTATTCAAATGGTTTCACATCAGCCATTCTCGTGCAACCAATATAACAATCAACAGCTGCATTCCCATGATAAGCGTGAACATCATTTAACCATAAGTGTTCGAACTTAATTGGTGGATCAGAATGCCCAAAATTTAAAAATGCACCACTTGAGCACATAGGGCCAAAAGTACCTGTAGTAACAATATCAATATCCTCAGCTGCCACTTTTGTACCATTTTCTTCAACATATTTAATCATTTCTTCTGCTGTAATTACTACAGCATTGCCATTTTTTATTTTTTCATTTATTTCACTATATGTTTTTGTCAAATAATCACTTCTTTTTGCTCTATTACGTAATTTTACTTTATTTAATGATAAAAAATATGCATATATTTAAACTTTGATATGGCGAATATGCATTTTATGCATATTTTATGCATTAAAATAATATTTTGCAATAATGATAAATTAAAACTTTCGTCTGGATTAAGTGAATAAAGTTTACAAAAAGATAAAGAAAAAAAAATTGTTTAGAGTTAGAATTTTTATACAAATCTTTGCAATTTATTCTCTCCCAACAAATTTATCAACAGCAAATGCCCCAATTGCAATCACACCAGCTATAATAATACCAATGGGTGCGAAGCCAATAACTCCTCCCGAAGTGCCTTCCAATACAAGCGTTAAAATTGGAAAAATGAGCATTACAAGTCCAGCCAATAAGTACATTAACCAATCCCACTTAAATTCTTTACCTCTCCCAGTATTAACGCCATAAAATAGAAGTAATGCAATCGAAAATACTGTAAGTCCAAAAGTCCAAAGACTTAATCCAGTGCCTGACCAAACATCACCCGGAGTCATAAAGGTAACAATACCGCCGAGCCACCCTTGAATAGTCATACCCATAAATTCAATACTACCCCATGGGGTAAATAATGCGATGATTGCTAAAATTGCGGCTATTAGAGCATATAACCAGGTGTCTTTTTTAAAATCTACCAAATTTTTTCTACTCTCTTTTATATTAAAGTTAACCAGTATATTAACAAATATACCGTTAAGTACAATTCAATCCCAAGATATTTAAATATTATTAATTTTAACGGAGAGAGAGTTATTAAAAAATTTCGTTTATTTTAATAAGCTTTTTTAGTAATTGTATCATCCTCGTAAGAATAATAAACTATTCCATTCATTTTTTTCCCATTTTTTAAAAAAATCGCCCTATCCAGTTTCTATTACAGACTTTTAGTGATTTTATTTTATGCATTAAAATAATAATTCATCGAGGTCTACGATAAAAGTCTTTAAGAAATAGACATTTTCCTAATCTAAGAGATGAAATATTTATGCTAGATGATAATAATAGTAAACTCTCCCCTCGAAGTACAATAGCCATTTTTTTATTGATACTGACGACGGTTCTTTGGGGAACCTCTTTTATTATCACCAAAAATATCACTCAAGATCTCCCCATCTTCCTTTATCTTGGAATAAGATTTTTAATTGGCCTGATAGGATTTATACCATTTATTCTACACTTAAAACACTTGAATAAGAAAATTGTAATAATGGCATTTACTACAGGAGTTTTATTTTTCTTTGGTATGATTTTTCAAACTTACGGACTTCAATCCACAACCGCGGGAAAAACTGGTTTTATTACGGGCTTAAGCACTGTTATGGTTCCTTTTTTGGTGTGGCTTGGAAGTAGGAAACGATTAAATCAAAAAATATGGATACCAGTAATTCTATCGGTAATTGGAATGGCTTTTTTATTATTAGAAGGCGAAACGGGAGGCGGACTCATTATTGGTGATATATTAGTAGTGATCTGTGCTTTTTTTTTTGCTGTTTATTATGTCCAGAACGGCAAATATGTACGTTTTTCAGATGTTTATTCATACTCTATTATTCAGATGTTAGTCATTTCGGTTTCCAGCTTTCTCTGCTCTTTACTTTTTAGAGAATCTTACGATTTGCTGTCAGCTCCACTGAATTTTTGGTTTGTTATGATTTATATGGGTATTGGAGTTATGACCTTAACATTCATATTCCAAAATTGGTCTCAGCAATACCAAGATGCCACCACTGTCGCAATTATTTTTACACTTGAGCCTGTATTTGCTGCATTTTTTGCATTCCTCATCGGGAATGAAACTCTTTCTCTGTTTGGATGGATTGGTTGTGGGCTAATCTTTGCTGCAATCATTATCACTGTTTTAAAAAATACAAGCATCAACAAAAATAATCTGTAAAATTAATCCAATATTATTCTAGATTTCTAAATTTTCAACCCTTATTTTAGTACGGATTAAAGAGAAAGCTTCCTCGCAGTTTTAGTATTTGCTATTCCTCCTAAGGCAGTGCAACGTAACTCCTCGGGAAGCAATTTTCCTGATTCTAATGAGGCATCAATGGTTTCATCTAATGGAATCGGATTAATGTAACCACCTAAGGTTAAATCAGCACACACGAATGCACTTGAAGCAATAGCGGCATTTCTCGTATGACAAGGGATTTCGCATAAGCCTGCAACAAGATCACATACCGAACCCATTGTATTTTGTAATGAGATAGCCGCTGCATTAATTGCATTGACAGGAGAACCATTAGCTGCTTCAATTATCGAAGCAGATGCCATGGCTCCAGCCATTCCAATTTCTACTTGACAACCTGCAACTTCCGATGCGAATATACTCCTATAAGAATTGATAAGTCCAATTGCTCCTGCCGCTAAGGCACAATAACAAATTTTTTTCATATCAATCGAATAATCTTTGTACAAAGTATAAAGTACTGCAGGTAAAACTCCAGCTGATCCTCCCGTAGGAGCGGCACATATAACACCGCCAGAAGATACGACGTCCATAGCGGAGAGTGCTCTAATAGCACAAGTCGTGTTTACACTATTGCTAAATAATCTCCCATTTTGCTCATTTTTATATATAATACTTGCAGAATGTTCTAATATCTTCATTTTTGATTGGTTTTTTTCAAATCCATTTTCAATAGATGAAAACATTATATTTATTCTCCTTTTCATTTCTTTAAGGATTTCTTCTCGGTCTAAGTCTAATACCTTAGATTCATATTCTAGAGCAATATTTCCGAGTGAAATATTTTTCATTTCTGTTAAAGTAATCATTTGTTCACTACTAGTGAAAATAGGATCTCCCTTTTTTATATAAAAGATTGGCTTCAAATACCATGTATCGATATCTAATTTTTTCAATGAAATCATTAGTTCCTTCGAAAAAGTATCTGTTTGCATAACATGCAAAAAATGTTTGCTATTTCCAATTTGCCGGCTTATAGTTTTATTGTGGGCTAAATATTGATTTACTAATTCTGAAACACTTAATTCTTGTTTCGCTTCATACTCGATCATTAGATTATACATTTCTCCTGTTATCTGGACTGACCAATCATTCAATTTTTCTAGAATAACCATACCTCCTCCAATAGATTTCGCCGTTATAACCAATTTCTTGTCATTTTTATATATTATAACAAGTTTAACGAAATTTGGGTGATCTGCTTCATCAATTTTTTGGATTTGAAACCCAATGCTAATATTTCTATCTTTTATTATTTCTTTTAAATCAAAAAAATCTTCATTAAAGATGGAATAATCGATTAACCCTGCTATAAATGCAAATTCTGAATTTTGCATCCTATAAACTTGAGCCCAAGAACTATTTTCATTAAATATGATATCAACTTTTTTAAAATCCTCTTGAACAACCATTTTAACTAACTTAGCTATATGGTAAGCCGCAGTGGTGTGAGAACTCGAGGGACCTCTCATTATTGGGCCAATAACATCATTTAAAATACTCTTTTTTTTCATAATACTCACATATTAAAACTCAAATTCAATTCCAGTTAAGTTTTTAGTCGCTCGTTGATATGCCAAACTAGCAACTACAACATCCTGTAAAGCAATACCGACTGACTTAAAGACAGTAATATCCTTTTCGTTATTTCTACCCTTATACTTACCGAGAATTATGTCCCCAATGTTAATTATTCTCTCCGCGTCAAGTTTTCCTTGTTTAATTGGAATGATAAAATCTCCTGCTTCATTCAAACATGCGTCTTTAGAGTTATACTCACAATAGCTTTAAATAGTTTATTTGATTACAATGCATTAAGGAGCTAATGAAGTAAGAAAACAAGAAATATTATAATATTTTAAAATTAAGAAATTTAAAATTTAAGATAATTAAACAAAATTTATTGATTATACTAAAGAGGAGTGGTAATGTAATGAGGAAAAGCTATTATATTGGAGGAATTATCGGATTAATTCTTGGAATGATAATGGGGGGGCTTCTTGGTATATTTATTGGGGGGTGTAATACTATACCAGGAGCTTCTGGATGCAAATATGCTGGTAACTACATTTTAACTGGTAATGTCCTTGGAGCAGTGATAGGATCTATTTTAGGAGCATTAATTGGTAATTGGCTCTACAAAATAAAGCTAATGCATTAAAACACTATTTTTTATAAATCTATTAATAAGAAAAGAGGTTGAGAATATTAATAACTAAACATAATATGAAAATCCAATCATGTTATGATTTAGATTTCAGTTAATCATATCTAACATTATTTCATAGTGTTGTTCTTTATTTTTGGCATCATAGAATTTTACTTTTATTTTTTTGGTTTTTTTACCTGAAAAAAAACTTTCTACTGAATACTAATTTTTAATATTTCTTCCTCTTTTTTTGATATTTAATTCTGTTAAAGAAGATTGTTGTTTAATGAAATAATTAATGAACTCACTAGTTCTTAACAAAAAGTTGTGGGTTAATCTTTGCTGCAATCATTATCATTGTTGTAAAAAATACAAATATCAATAAAAATAATCTATAAAATTAATCCAATATGCGTCTAAACTTCTAAATTTTAAATCCTTATTTTTGTACGTATCTATACCCGAAAAGTAGTTATTCCAACACATATTTATATACAAAATTTATTATTTGTATAATAAGGGTTGTTTTGTTGATGATTAATTACTAAATTATGATCATAATTGATCGATCCTTCTATTAAACTAATTAGACACTTGTGATCTGAAAAATGTCCGCACCTAAATTAAAACCAAAAGATTTAACCTTATGTAACAAGTGCGGAAATGTAATGATTACAAGAAAGATTCGCACCCATAAGTCTAATGAGATTGAATTTCAGGATATTCTTCAATGTATAGTCTGCAGGTTCTATATTTACGTAGATTAATTCTTTTTCCTTGAAACCCTTTTAAACTCCAAACTTTCCTTTAATTTCTAAGAGAATTAAGATAAAAACGAAGAGAAGCAAAAATTTGAGAGACATTATTTAATTTAAAATTTTTTATTGTTAAAACTCTCAGACATATAAATAAAGTAAAAGGAAGGGAAAAAGAAAATCCGGACCAAATTTTAAAATCAGGGAGAGAATAGACTCTATCGAGTCTAAGAGGGCGAATTTTGGTGAAATACGACACGTACTCTCAGATCCAATGTTATCCAGATTTATCCTGCAAATGCAAATTTCCCTTCTTAAACAATATAATAGTATGCTAGTTTAATAAATTATAGCTTATAAAAAAACATGTGCTGGTGTCAAGAACAAATTTTGAAACTTTTGAATCTTTTGATAGAAAGTTTCTTTTAATTTCTTGCTAATGTGTAGAGGTTCTACACTTTTGAAAGATAATTAAAAAAGTTTATTACAAACAAGTAAACTTATAGAAAATTTAAAAGCAGTAATAAATGGATATTGGATTAAAAAAAGAAGAAGATATATTTATATGAAAAAACAGACCAGCCTTTGCATTTAAATTTACGAAATATCTTTAGTAACTTAAGTAAAATGGAAAACCAAGAATATCAAATTAATGATTTTATAACCTTGAAACTGGAAGGAGGTCACACGCTAATATATGTTGAGGGTGAACCATTTCGGCAATGTAAATTTTTAATGTTGAACATTCCGATTGAAGAAATTAGCTTGTATGATGAGACATCAGCTATCGATTCCATTGACGAGGCAGCAGAAATGTTAGACCGTTCCTTAGAATCACGGCGGAATAAAAAGGAATTTAAATTTATCATCCCTCCTGAAGAAGAATTCTGGGGGTTATGCTCCAACTTAGAAGTATGGGCTGAAAATGGATACAATACCAGAATTCTGCATAGCAACCTAGCGTTCCCATTATTGAGAAGATTGACGGAAGTCGGAGACCCACAAGCTAAAAAAGTCTTCAAGCTGGAGATTACTGAGCGGTATAATAGAGGTTCAGATAATGTACGAACTTTTCTCGAAAAGAGGGGATACTTAACATATCTGAGTAAGGAGGAATATTATGGCTTAATTGACTCCCCTACCGAGTATGAAACGATTAATGAACTTGACAAGCTTCTAAACAGCAGAAGATGGAAAGTCGATGTAAGGAACGGAAGTGTAATTCAACTTTCAATAAGAGGACATGAATTAACCGAAATTCCCAAGTGCATCCGGAACTTAAAATCATTGGAATGGCTGGATGTAGGCTATAATCCTTTAAAAATGGTTCCTGAATGGATTGGAGAATTCCGTTCATTAAAGGAATTATTAATAACAGAAAATGATATAACAAAACTTCCTTCTACCATTGGAAACCTTCAATCACTCGAAATTTTAAAACTATCGAACAACCAGCTAAAAAGACTACCGGACTCAATTGGGAATCTAAGCTCATTAAAGACATTAGTTATCTTCAATAATCAACTGGAGGAATTGACAAGTGATATCGGAAAGCTTACATCTTTACAAGAATTAAACCTACGTGATAATAAATTAACAGAAATTCCAAGAACTATAGGAACTTTGATAAATTTAGAAAAGTTGGAAATTCAAAAAAACCACTTACAGTCTTTACCAGAATCTCTTGGAAGCTTAAATAACTTAAAGGTGCTTGATGTAGGGAAAAATGAACTTATCTCTATTCCTAAAACAATTGGCAACTTGAAATCTCTTGAAACCTTATGCCTAAATGAAAACAAACTGCAAGAAATTCCTGAATCTATTGGAGATCTTAAGAATCTAGAATTATTAGTTATCAGTAAAAATAAAATTAGTTCTCTACAAATGCACTATCAAAACCTCATTTTTCTTAAAAAACTGCATCTTGATGGAAATCCTTTTAAGGGAATTCCTGGATTTGTATATAGGCTACCTAACCTACAACTAATTAATATAATGGACACAAACATTAAAAAATCAGGGATAATGAAAAAAAATTTCAAAAAAAAAATTGAAATTTATAAATAAGATATAAAAAGATTTAACTCCTGAGATCAAATATCTTGGTCTTTTTATTGCCTCCTAAAAAGATTGCATAAAAGTCAATAAACTTATCCATGATATAATCTATAATATTAGGATTATGAAATCCTAATAGGTATAAAATATCTGAGTAATCAAAAATTTTAGAGAAATCTTCAGTAAACTGTTGATAGTCACTTGCAGGAGCAAAACCCCCAAGAATTTTAGAGTATACTCTGCTGGATTGTACATAGTCATGGTCGTATACACCATAAATATCCATATAAAGGAAGTTATCACCAGTAGGCAATTTAACAACGGAAAAGATGTTTGGTTCCATCATCATCCAGAAAATCATACTAAGAACCTTAATCTTGACGTCTTCTTGGTTAGCTAAGTCAATTGTCATTTCATCCGTCTTAAAAGTAGTTTGGAAGAAGTCATCTTTGGCAGTGATTTTAGCATCTTGAGCAATACCTCGAACTCTTCGAGTATAAAATTCAACTTTAAGATTTCCTGTTGGGGCTTTATTTATAATATCTAAAAGCTTGTCATAAGCACTTTTAACTTTAGTAGATAGTGAGGGCCACTCCAAATCAAAATCCAAGTAAAAATACTTGGAATCAGCCTGAAAATTTAAGGTGTACATCATGGAAGGGGTAAGAACTTCATAATAAAAAAAGTCAGTGAATGTGATTTCAAGTGGAATGGTCAACGTAGATCCGGGTGATCGATCTCTGACTTTGATAATCCTATTTTCTCCAGTACAAAGTATTTCTCTAAACTTAGTAATTGTGGACACCTGAGTGACAATTATATTCTTTAAATAATTCATTAGCATCTCTTTAGTGCTACTATGAGTCAGTGGAATTTTTTCAAGAGCTTTTTCTAATTTCATAGCAAGAAACTCGAATATTTCCCTTCGACCATTTATCTGCATTTGCTTTAAAAGTACGTTTTCCCTGTCATCACCTATGAATTGTGAATGACTGTGATAGAGGAATTTAGAAGTGGCATAACGGTAATCTGAGGGGTATCGAAGGACATATCTATCGAAAAAATTATCTAAGAAGTAAGTAGAGCTTGCTTGAATGGTACGACCTCCTCTCCTAAACCCAAAGAGAAGTATCGAACTGAAATAGAAAGTATTTATAGGACAGTCTGAGCCGAAAATCGTGTGCCACCCATCTAAGAAGGTGCTTGGAAAATCACCAGATTTATGATTATACATGGCTCTACCTAGAAATTCATTCAAGAGGCGCGACTGGTCAGGTTTGGAATGGATTAGAAAGTCAACTCTAGGGCTTGAGTCTCCGATCTTCATAAAAGTCATAACTCCTCCTAATAGAAACACAAATGCTGTGAACCCAAAAGCGTCTTCAAGAGCAATATCAATTTTTTTATAGAAATCTTCCGAAGCAACGAAGACCTCACTCTCAAGTGCCCGATGTTTCTCAAAATATTTACTTTCACCACTCCTCCCTAAATTATTTTGAATAACATCAAACCATGACTGGTAAAATTGCTCTAATGTCTTTGGATGTCTGACAAATTTTCCATTAACATCTAAAAATCCACGTGTTATCTTTTTTACCCAGTAATTATTATCATTGGGATCAATTACCGTGGGATCTATATCTGGATTTAAAATTTAAGTTCTGTTATCGGTGTAGTGATTTATATATTATTCGGTTAAAAAAAGGTCTCAGGAATAATTTCGCCATTGATTTTCATGGGATTATAAATCTCAAGAATTAATTACAGATGATAAAGAAGAAGCTTATTAATAATCAACTATCTATTTTTTTTATTTTTTGCTAACCAATATAAGTTATTATGTTTTAAATTATATGAAATTTTATATTTATAATTAGATAATTATTTTAACATATCTACAATCTTAATTTTTAAACCATCTTCAGCAGCGATAATATGTTTTATATTTGTCTTTTTTTGAAGTTTGTTTACTTGTGAGGGAACGTGGTTTTTTGTCGATCGAGGGCTATCCATGTATGAGCCAAAATGCGAAATGATCAGGCCATCAAGTGGGGGAGTAATTTTGTTTAAATAGGGTATTACTTCATCAGTACATAAATGTCGTTTGCAAGTTATAGAATCTGGCCTTAAAAGATTAAGAATTAAAATATTTACACCAGAGAATTGTTCTGAAAAGTCATCATAGACCATAGTGTCACTAGTAAATCCTAAAGAGTAATTTTTGAGTTTAAAAATTATTCCGAAACCATCATTCTTTGGTGAATGAACGACTTTTGTTCCATGAATTTGAATGCCTTTATAGTGGAGAATATCTCCCGCTTTAAACTGCACGATTTTTTCAAGCATATTTAGATGATAATCAGACACGTATTTTAACACATCACTGGTGGTGATAAGGGTACCTTTTTTAAAATAGTTATAATTCTTATCGTGCAAAACTTCCTTTGAACTTTCTATTACTGCGCTTAAATCATTATAGTGATCAACGTGAGGATGCGTGACAATAAAAAGTTCTGTTTTTAAGGGATTTTCTTTATATTGATTTAAGCGTACAGTTGCTCCAGGACCGGGATCTACATGAGCTTGTATCCCATTGAATTTAAATAGAATTCCTCCTGTAGCTCTATATTGTGTTCTTATATGGTGGCGTCCACCACCTGATCCAAGAATAACTAATTCATCATTCAAAGTAAAAAGTCCCTTAAGATTAGCTTAATATTAGTTAATATTTATTAAAGTTTTTGCCATTGCTTCAAATGCTTTTTCTACATTATAGCCAGTTTTGGCAGAGGTTTTTATATAATCTACCATGTTGAAAGTATTTTTTAGATGGAGTGCGCTCTCGTCGTCTACGGCAATATAATCATTTAAATCGCTTTTTGTTCCGATTAGCAAAATTGGGAGTTTTATATCGTGTAATCGCGCGATATTTACCCATTCTAAAATATCATTCATATCGGGCAAATAAGTGAGATCAAATAGGAGGAGGGCTCCCCGTGCACCCATTACAAAATTTTCAAGAAGGTTTCTAAATCTCCTTTGACCCCCTAAATCCCATAATTGGAATAGACACTTTACATTATCAAAACACATTTCCTTTGTGAAAAAATCAACCCCTACAGTCAATACATTTGACTCATCAAACTTATCATTAACATATCGTTTCAGGAGTGAAGTTTTACCCGCTCCACCTTCCCCGGTAACTAAGATTTTAAATATATAACTTTTCATGTTTGTTTGAGTGTTTAATATGTTTAACATAAAAAAACACATATTTATTTGAATATGTAAATTTTTATTTTCGGTTTAAGAATCCTAGCTCTCATAATCTTTAAGAGTTTTGCCTAATATTTTATTTATTATTCTTATTCAGAAGGATAATTATATATCGCAATATTACATATTTTTTTAATACTTTAATGTCAACTTAAGATAATTAATAATAACTCCCTATAATCCATTAATTCTTTCATGCTTAGCCAAGAATATTTTAAGGTTCCAATAGAAGCACTAAATGATTATGCAAAACGAATAGATACAGATTATAATAGTGGAACCGCAACTGAAATAACATATTATGATGATTTAAAAAGATTCTTAGAAGAAATTTTCCCAATTTCAAAAGGTTATTTAGTTCAATCTGGTTATAAGATAAAAAGGTCATCTAATCGTCCAGATCTTACAGTTATTTTCAATAATATTGTACTTTTTCATATTGAAGCAAAGCTTCCCAATACACCACTTGAAAATATTGTAAAATATGAATCTAATAATCGATTAAACGATCAAATTTTAAGATATCGAAGTGAGGGTGTTCAATTATTAATTACAGATTTTAAAAACATTTTTTTAATAGATCCTGAAATTCCAAATGAACCACAAGCTAAACAAAATATAAAATTTGAATGCATTTTATTAGAGGAGGTAAGTAATAGACTTAAACCTGCAAAAAATGCAGTAACTAATTTTAATAGGTTATTAACTTATACATGTGAAGATCATCTCCAAACAATCTCTAATATCAAAAATATTATTAATCCACTAGCAGATATCGCCAAAATTATTAGAGATAAAGCTCTAGCTATTTTAGAAAAATCTCAATTAAGTAATTTGAATAAAATGGAACAAGTTGCTGCAAACTACTTAATAGCTATAAGAGATGATTTTAAAAAATCCATTTTTAAAGAAGAATCAGAAAATGAAAATACATTATTTTCAGATCTTTTTGCTCAGACAATAGTCTATGGAGCATTTTCAGCATGGATGAAATATTGTCAAAGTGTAGAAAGGCATGGTAAATTTTCACTTCAGTATGTAGGCGAGTTTTTACCTTATGGTAGCTTTATTCGTGACTTATTTTTAACATTAAAGAGTAAAATACCGACAGAATTTAAAAATATTTTAAAAGAGTTAGAGTTGCGTTTCCAGAACACGGAATATAAAGGTTTAGTAAACACAGAGTCAATAATTACAACTTTCTATAGTGATTTTCTTAATTTATATGATCCTATAACTGCTAAAAATCGAGGTGTGGTTTATACTCCACATGAAATAGTGGATTTCATAATATGTGGTATTGATTTTATGTTAAAAAGATGGCTAGATAAACCTTCTGGCTTGATTTCTGAAGATAATCTTAACTTAGCAGATCAAGTCGCTTCAGTAAAAATCAAACAAACTCAGATAAATGAAATCTTTGATAATAAAAAGAATAAAGTAATAAGGCGCCTAAGAATCCTTGATCCTGCAGCTGGTACAATGGCCTTTGCTTGTGGACTCTTACATTTTGCCAATGAAGCTTTTTTAGATAAATATTCACAACTATCTTTAGCAAAAAGTGCATTTCAAAAATGGGTAAAAGAAACTTTTTTTAATAATGTGTACGCTTTCGAAATTCTAATGGCTCCATATGTACTAGGTCATATTAGAACTTTTTTAAGTTTAGAAAATTTAGGTTTACCTTTAAACTCTGAAGAATATCAATTAAATTCTTATTTAATGAATACATTAATGACACCACCAAAGAATAGAAAAATTGAAGATTGGATCTTTAATAATCAAGAAATAGGGCGGGAGATTAAAGAAGCACTACAGATTAGGGATAGAAGAGATATTTTTGTAATTATGGGTAATCCACCATATAACATTAGCAGTCAAAATAACTGTGAATGGATAAACGAAAAAATTAAAGATTATAAAGTTGGTTTAAAAGAAAAAAATCTGAAAATTCTTTCGGATGATTATGTAAAATTCATTAGATTCGGACAATGGAAAATTGAACAAGTAGGAACAGGAATACTAGCATTCATTACAAATAGTCGATATTTGGATGGCCAGATGTTTTCAATTATGCGGAAGTCTTTAAAAAAAACATTTGATTATATTTATATTGTAAATTTGCATGGAGACATGAGAAAAAAAGAGTCCGGAAATCCATTTAATATTCGAGTCGGTGTTGCTATTGCATTTATGGTGAGGATAGATAATTCACCAAATAAAAACGCTGCTGTTTTTTATATGGATGTTCCAGAGCAAAATCGAGAAGATAAATTTATAAGATTATCTCAAAGATTTCAAGAGGAGAATTTTAAATTACTTCCTGAGACTAGAAAAAATTATTTTATTGATTTTGACACTACTTACCTTGATCGTTTTGACCAATTTACTTCAATAGATGATATATTTAAATCTAAACCTACTAGTGGGATAATGATTGGAAGAGATAGATTACTAGTAGATGTAGATATAAACGTGTTAAAAAAAAATCTAAATTTATTCTTTAATAGGAAATATGAAGAATTAAAAAATCTTAAAATTAAAGTGAATGACACTAAAACTTGGATTAAATCAAAAATCTATGATAAAACTAATTTAGTTGATACATTAAAAAAAATTCGGATAATTAAATATCGAGGGTGGGATTTTAGACATATTGCATACGATAGAACTATAGTAGAAGGTCATAGGATGGGTTACATTGATCAAATTTCCCAATCAAATCCAGCAATAACAGTAACTAAATCATCACGAAAAAAAACATTTGAAACAGCATTTATTGTAGATAATTTATTAGAAAAATGCTTCATGGCTGTTACTGACACCTCTTATGCATTTCCCTTATTTTTAAATGGAAAGTCAAACATTTCTAAACCAAAATTACCATTTCAAACGACAGATGAACAAATTTTTTACTATTGTTATGCTATATTATATGTTCCAACGTATCGGAGCAGATACGATGAATATTTAAGAAAAAGTTTTCCAAAAATACCATTTACTAAGACTTCAAATTATTTTTATTCAATGGCAGATTTAGGTAAAGAATTAGCGGATATACATTTAATGAAATATGATATCAGTCTTAATTTAGAAATAGCAGAATTAGATCCTGATGACTGGGTTATAAAAAATTACTTTTATGATTCAGACGAAGAGACACTATACTTTAATGATGATTTTAAAACTGGTGAACTATTAACAAGTAAAACTCCTTGGATAAAAGGAATTACACCAGAGATTTGGAATTACTCCATTGGTTCAATTAAGCAAATCCAACAATTCTTAAAATCTCGAAAGTTTAATCCAGTTCAAAAATATAATTCTCTTCAACGTGGTTTAAATCATGAAGAGTTAGTATATCTATTGAAGATGATTACAGCTATTGAAAAAACTATTGAAAAAACACCTGTAATTGATAAGTTATACAATAAAATTGATATACTCTAATTTAAAATTTAAGCTCCTTTTCCTTTATTGCCTGTGATATTCAATGAAGTAATAATTAAATATTAATTAAATATTTGTATATTATTTATTAATCTTAAAATTGAGAGACAATGCTTAAACTTTGACTACAAAAGAGATTAAAATTTCTAAAAATCTCGAGAATGGAATTGAATTCTCTTGTCAGATGTGTGGTAAATGTTGTAGAGGATTAGATGAGGGTGAGGTCTATCTCTATAAAGAGGATATCCTTAAACTAGCTGAATTATTAAATATGAATAGTAAAAATGGTCTAAAAACATTTGCTAAGAAGTATGTAAAAGTAATAGATGATACTTTTTACTGGAAGGAACCTGGAACACAAAAAGGTAAAAATTATAAATTTATGACTCTAGCGTTTAATTTTACAGGAAATGATGAAGAGTGCCATTTTTTAAAGGAGAATATATGTAGTGTTCATGAATATCGTCCCTTTCAATGTAGATCATTTCCCTTTTGGCAAATGATGGTTTCAAGCAGAAAGAACCAAGAAAACTACAAAGAGAAATGTAAAGGGTTACAAATATCGGAAGGTCAATTTTATTCTAAAGAAGAAATTTTAAAATGGGCGAATGATGAATACGAAATAGAAAAAAACTACTTCTTTGAAATGAAAAAAAACCACTTCAACATAATGAAGATTTATCCCTTTTTATCAAAAGAAATGCTTAAAGAGAAGGAAGATTAATCTTAATTTTGTTTGGATTGTATGAGTGTATGAGCATTATGCAAGATAAAAGTTAGTATAAATCAGAAAATCTGGTTTAAAACTATATTATTGACAAAATTTATAATTTATATTCTTAATTCTATTAAATGTAAAATCATAAATTTTGAACTTTCGAGAAGCTATGCAACAAAAAATTGGACTTTTTATTTGTGGGTGTGGAAAGAACATTTCAGGCGTCCTTAATCTTGATACTATAAAAAAATTTTACGAAGAAAATTTCCCTGAGATTTTAGTTTTTGATAATATATACTTATGTTCAGAATTAGGAGTGAATGAGATAATTGATGACGTTCAAGAGAGTAAAATAGATCGTGTAGTTATAGCAGCTTGTTCATTCAAACTACATGGACTCCTATTTAGAAAAACTATAGAAAAAGCAGGTATAAATAGATTTTTAATATCGTTTGCTAATATTCGAGAACAAAATTCATGGGTCCATTATAATGAACCAATTAAAGCAACAAGGAAAGCAATAGACCAAATTAATATGGCAATAGAACAAGTTAAGCTTTTAGAACCCTTAGAAGTACAATATTCAAATGTAACTCAATCGGCATTAATTATAGGAGGAGGAATTGCAGGAATTAAAGCAGCACAAGTAATTGCTGATACCGGACATAAAGTTTATTTAGTCGAAAAAGAACCTACAATCGGAGGACACATGGCGCTGTTTGATAAGACTTTTCCAACACTAGATTGTTCTATCTGCATTCTAGGGCCATTGATGTCTGAAATTAAGGATCATCCAAATATAGAGCTTCTCACTTATTCTAAAGTTGAGAAAGTTGAAGGTTATGTAGGAAATTTTGATGTAACAATAAGAAAGAACCCGCGTTTTATAAAAGAAGATGCGTGCGTTGGTTGTTTTGATATTTGTCGCGATGTATGTCCAATCGATGTGGAAGATACATTCTTTCCTCGTAAAGCTATTGATGTTTCCTTTTCTCAGGCAATCCCTCTATTACCAAATATCTTAGAAGAATATTGTATTGGATGTAAAGTATGTGCTCAAGCGTGTGGAGAAAGAGATGCCATTGATTTTGACCAAAAGCATGAAATTATCAATATTAATGTAGGAGCTATCATTGTCGCTACTGGTCTTAAAACATTTGATCCGTCAATGTTAGGTGAATTACATTATGAAAAATATTTGGATGTAATTACTACCTTGCAATTGGAGCGGTTGCTTAATAGTGATGGCCCAACGAAAGGAATTGTTGTTAGACCCTCTAATGGAAAACGGCCGAATAGAGTTTCTTTCATTTTATGTGTTGGTTCTCGAAATAAGAAGATTCACAGAGAATATTGTAGTCAGGTTTGTTGTAATGTGGCAATTAAACAAGCAGTTTTGTTAAAGAAAGAATATCCCTCTATAGAGATAAATATTTATTATACTGATATTAGAGCTATTGGTAAACAATGTGAAGCATTCTATAACAGAGCAAGAGAAACATTTGGAGTGCGTTTCATAAAGAGTAGTATTTCATCAATCGTAAAGAGTGATACTTCAAATGAGTTAATTTTACGAGGAGAAGATATTATTGGAGATACTCTATTTGAAAATAAAGCAGATTTAGTAGTTTTGGCCGTAGGTATAGAACCCGCAGAAAACACAGAAGATTTATGCAATATATTAAATATTTCTCAGGATCCAAATGGATTCCTTTTAGAAAGACATCTGAAAATTAAGCCATCAGAAACTCTTATCAATGGTATCTTCTTAGCTGGAGCAATACAAGGACCTAAAGATATCCCAAGTAGTATTGCCCAAGCTGAAAGTGCCGCTGCTAAGACAATAGCCCTATTAACAAGTGGTAAAGTAGAGTTAGATCCTCATAAAATCTATTTAAACCCCGATAAATGTGATCTATGTAGATTATGTGAAAATATATGTGAATATAATGCACTTAAAATTGAAGATAATCAGTTAAAGATTACGGATGTTAATTGTTCAGGCTGTGGTGCTTGTGCTGCGATGTGTCCACACGATGCGCTTTATATTCCAGGCTTCAAAAAAGCTCAAATTTCCGCTCAATTACAGTCTATACTGATTGATAAGAAAGAATCCCCTCTAATAATTGCTTTTTTATGTAATTGGTGTTCTTACGTCGGTGCTGATCTGGCTGGAACAAGCAAGCTGAGTTATCCTACAAATATTAGAACCATACATGTTATGTGTACAGCTATGTTAAATCCTTCTTTGGTTTTTGAAAGCTTCTTTTATGGTGCTGATGGAGTTCTAATTGCTGGATGTCATCCCCAAGATTGCCATTATGAAACGGGATTTTCAAAAGCAGAAACGCGTTACGAAAGTATAAAAGAAATTCTAGCTGTAACAGGAATAAATGAAAATCGTGTTAAGATTGTTAGTATTTCTGCAGGGGAAGGGGAAAAATTTGCCCAAGTAATAAAATACTTTAAAGAAGAATTAAATGAACTAGGACCAATTCAGCCTGATGAGTATTTAAAGTCTTTTTCAAGTAAAGATTATGCACGGAATAAAACTAAATCAGATGGAATTTAAATTTTCCATTCTACTTTAACAATATTAATATTAATCAAATTTTCATTATCTTTCTTGAAAATCTTATTAATGGAATCTTTTTATAATAATTATAATAGGAAATTCTATATCATAAGAGTGTAAAAAATAAATCTTATATGAAAATTCGTGCTATTACAATCGGACAAATCATCCCCTTTTTGTTAAAGAACGAGACAATCTTATCATTTATGCAAGAGAAGTTATCAAGCTTCTTATCGTTTAATGAAGAAATTATTGGTTTGTTCGAAGATGTTAATATTGAGGTTCAAACGAAAAGATTTTGTTCTCAACCACTCTTTAGTTATGATAATAAATTATTCTATGAAAAGAATTTAAAAGATACTTTAGTTGATATCAACTCTCAATTAAAATTTTTACAAAAAATATTTGATGATTATAATATTGATTACTTTGCATGCTGCATGATGCTTACTCATAAAATTCAAGAATTAGGTATTTTTGAGAAGCTTCTTTTAAATGAAGTTCCTTTATTTATCAGAAATAACAGTAAATTCTTTACATCTTTACCAGTAGCATCTACGAAAGAGGGTATTAATCTCTCGGCATTAAAATCAGGAGCAAAAATAATAAAAAATCTTTCTGACCCTGATCCTTTTAACAACCTCCAATTCTGTGTATCTTCTAATGTCAAACCAAACATTCCATTCTTTCCTGCTGCATATCATTTTTCAGAAAAACCGGCATTTTCTCTTGCGCTAGAAATGGCAGATGAGGTAGTGAATGTAATAGAAGATTCCAAAACTATAAAGGATGCCCAACATAATTTATTGGCAAAATTCAATGAAATTTACGATGTTTTGACACAAATTTCTGAAAAAGTGGGTAGGAAATTTAACATTGAATTCAAAGGAATTGATTTTTCTCCTGCCCCTTTTCCTGAAGTTGATAAAAGTATTGGAACAGCAATAGAAAAGTTAGGTTTTGAATATTTTGGATCAAATGGAACATTAACGGGGGTAGCTCTGATAAAAAATGCCATACCTATAGATAAAGAGAAGGTAATAGGATTTTCAGGATTTTTCCAACCAGTATTAGAGGATTTTACCTTGTCAAAAAGATTATCAGAAGGCAAATTTAGTTTAGATTCACTTTTATTATACTCTACCATGTGTGGAGCAGGTCTCGATGTGGTTCCATTACCAGGTGATGTCACTGAAAAAGAATTATTCTATATATTACTAGATCTGTGTACTCTTTCAGTGAGATTGAATAAACCTTTAACTGCTCGACTTATGCCTATTCCTGGAAAAAAAGAAGGGGATGATGTGGAATTTGATTTTGAATATTTTGCTCCTTCAAAGATAATTAGTTTTAATCGGCTAACAAATGAAAATCAGAATGATCTCTTTTCAAGAGATGAAAAAACTTTGAAGTTTTTTTAATAAAATTTTTAGAAGATCATTTCTATTTAGTTTTTGATTTAAATACAAAAAATTGGTTAATTTTCAATATGGATATAGAAAAAAATAATGAGCATTTGAGATTCTTCAACGAAGCAATCGAATATATAGATAAGTTCGAGACTCAAGAACTCTTACTAGATGAAAGTACTATTGTTTTAGACGAGAGTGTTTATAATTCTAATTTTTTAAGAGATGAGATGATAAATGGGTTAAATAATCTTAGTGATATTCTTAAGAATAATCCCGATTTAAACATAGAATCACTTTCTGAAGAAGAAAAAGAAATTTTTTATAATTTTATTAATTTCTATAGAGAATGTCCAATTTGTGGTAATCTTAATCATTTTTATAGGCTAAAACAATTATTCTTTGATGATCATACGCAAATTTTAAAAGAAAAATTAATAAGATTAATGAATTTAAAAATCAAGAAAAAGAGAAATTTAACAATAAATCTAGGCGTTCTTTGTTGTAATTGTTATAATAAATTAATGAAAGACTAACATAAAAACTGATAATTACTTCAAATATTCAATCACTTTTCCACTTTGAGTGATTTCATAAAATAGTTCATTACTTTTCTGATCTACAACAGATTCAATACAAAATGCTTTTATTAAATAATCTAAATTATAATTGAAAACAAATTCGTCTGCCACCAAATCTCTATCAATTAATATTTCGAGTAATACCCTTCTTGAAATTCGTGTTTCTTTATTCACAATTTCTAATATTTCCCGTCGAATTGGATGGTTGACTGCTTTTAAGTAGAGGTCATGTAGGTATCTCGATCCTTCAACGGATTTACCAAATTCTTCCATTGTTTTGAAATTCTTAAAATCAGACTCATCTGGCATACTCATGTAAAAGATGGAAAGATAAAAAATCTTATTATACCTATTTTTTCCACTTTAAGATTGATCTATTTGAAATTAAATGGACTTTAAATATCTGGTTTTAAAGTTAATCTTTGGGTCTAAAAGAATTTAAAAATATAAGAGATGTAGTATAATGGAAAAAACAAAATTAGTAGATAATGCTAAGATTAGTTCTATTAGTAATAAAGATAAGGTTGCAAATAAAATTGAAAGTTTGTGGAACGAAAACTTATCCCCTCATAAAAATGCTAAAAACGAGAACAAGAAATTAGTAATAAAAATAGAAACGACAGGAAAAGAGAGAAGAAAATTACTATTAAAGATGGAGAGTGCTTCATCTAAAACTCAAAGTAATAATTATTATCTCATATCCGAGTTGTTAAAAGAATTTTTTAATGGTAATTCTCATTTTGAATAATTTCTTTTATTATTTCTCATCAAAAGCCGGTCAATTTATGTTTTTTTTCTAACTAACCTGAAAGCAAAGTATTTTATTTGGGGACTCTTATTTTTTCATTAATTTCACAAACAAATTAATAAATTTTGATGAGAGAGAAATGAATTTTGAGGATATAAAAAGTTTGTTAGGATCAAGTGCGGATAATTTATTAAATCATTCATGTATGGGGATACCTAAAGATATGATTCATCCACCAGGTCCTGATTATATTGAGAGAGTATTTGAACATTCAGATCGTAATAATTTAGTTTTGAATAATATGGAACGTTTATTTAATCAAACTGGAAGGTTGAAGGGAACAGGATATCTCTCAATATTGCCAGTTGATCAAGGAATTGAACATACAGGTTCTGCTAGTTTTGCTGTTAACCCTTCCTATTTTGATCCCGAAAATATTGTTAAATTAGCCATAAATGGAGGATGTAATGCCGTTGCTTCCACTCTTGGTGTGTTGGGTTCGATATCAAGAAGATATGCCCACAAAATACCTTTTCTTGTAAAGATTAACCATAATGAAATTCTTACAAAGCCTAATCTCGCCGATCAGACACTTTGGGCCAACGTTGATCAAGCTTGGGATATGGGAGCTGCTGCTATTGGAGCAACAATCTATTTTGGATCTCCTAATTCAAGACGTCAAATTCAAGAAATTAGTGAAGCTTTTAAATATGCTCATGAACTTGGCCTTGTGTGTGTTCTTTGGTGTTATCTTAGAAATACAGTAGAATTTATAAAAGATGGAAAGGACTATCATACTGCGAATGATTTAGAAAGTCAAGCTAATCATCTTGGAGTAACGATTGAAGCAGATTTAATAAAACAAAAATTATCAACGACAAGTCGAGGTTTTCTTGATTTGAATTTTGGGAAAACAGATAAACTTGTTTATGAGAAATTAGCTCCTGATCATCCAATTGATTGGAATAGATATCAAGTAGCAAATTGTTATATGGGACGGATTGGCCTTATTAAATCAGTAGTAGAATCTGGGGGAAATGATTTAGTAGATGCTTTAACAGCAGCAGTGATAAATAAACGCTCTGGTGGAACGGGTTTAATCCTCGGTCGAAAAGCCTTTAAAAAACCAACTCCTGATGGAATAAAAATTCTTAATGCGGTACAAGATGTGTATTTAAGCAAGGATATAACTATTGCATAAAAATTTAAAATTAACTTATTTTTCTTTAATTTTTTGAATTAATTAATTTAAATTAAAAAATATCTTAGTTTTTTATTACTCGTCATTACTTGGGATTTTTGGTAATTGTCTTCTGCCACCAGATTTAGGTTTTGTTTCGGATTTTAAAGAATTTGGTTTATCCGGCATTGGAGTTAACGATGATTTCTTCTTAGGGGCAGTTTTCTTAGCTGGAGCTTTCTTAGCTGGAGCTTTCTTAGCTGGAGCTTTCTTTTGTGGAGCTTTAGTATTGGATGATTCTCCTTTTTCTAATACTTCGACTGCTTCGACAATACCGTTTTTTTCATCAAAATAAACGCGTAAAACGTGATCTTCGAGTTCTATCATCCCTTCTGGTACTTTTTTAACCGGCTCCCAGTCTGTTTCCACTACATCCTTTCCAAAAATTTTAGCTGTTTTTGACACTGCCGCAAAAAGTGTATGGCCTACTATCAAATTTAGTCGCTGATATCCTGCCGAGAGTTCAGTTTTCAGAATTTTTTCTTTTATTTTCTCGATTTTTTCGTTTGATAATCCACTTTGTTGTTTTACTGGATATGATGTAGTTCTTGGTTGTGTTCTGGATCTTGGAGCAGTTTCGGTAAAAGATGAAGCTACGACCTTTTGTCCTGTTTCCTGTAACGCAGGAGAGAAATATTCTTCTTCTACTTGTGCACTAGGTTTGCTTTTTTTGGTTTCAACGACAACACCCTGCTGGATTAATCCTTCTCGCTCAATGTTGCGAACATATCGCATGTCTGCCGTTCGTTCAGTAACTTCCATAGATTCTAAATTAAATGCTCGTAAAAACTCTGTAGGTTCATCACCTGCATCAACCGAGACAATTTTACATCGATGAAAATGTGCAGCTTTCACGAGTTCCTCTTGCAATCCTGAAGCTACTCTAGAACTGATAAATCTTTTCCGAACGGGAGATTTGGGCCCTTTCCAAATAAAGATCCGTCTCAAATCTTCCTTTATTATTACCAAAACTTGTTCAGGGTGCAAATTAGCCTGAAGATCTTCTTCATTTACCTCAAGTTTCACTTTTTCTCCTGAATCATCTAATTCATAAACCATAAACGTTTCATATTCAGTCATATTATATCAGCTGTAAGATCATTTAATATAGAATTTCTTCTTTGAATATAATTTCTTTTTCTTAAAAGAAATTTGAAATTTCAAATCTTCTATTCTTTTTCTAAAGAAATTATCTCAATTCTTCTTTAAAAATTTTATTAATTAGAAAGAGAGAAAAAGAAATAGAAAAAAAAATTTGAAGATTTTTACCATAAACAAGTAAAAATTGTCTTTTATTGAATTAGTTTTTTCAGCGTTTAAATTAATATTTTCATTTTTACTTGTCGTGAAGAACATTATCAATTGAAAGTACAAATCCTAACAGAATTCTACGATCAGTTTGGTTATCCAATATTCTTAGGGCATAAGTGTCTTTAAAGTCGAATAACCCTCCGAGAAATACATCTCTCCATCTATCTGCCTTCTCGATTTCAGCAATTAATTTTCCTGACATATCAGTAACCTTAAAAGACCACCCCATAAATTTGCCTTGGGCTTCAAAATAGCGCTTACCATTAACATCTTCTAGAAAAAACTTAGGTCGGAATATAGATAAAATTTTTTTCTTGATTCTAGCAATTAGGTTACCTTCTGGATCTTTTAAATCTTGAGCTCCTCGAGCAGATATTATTTTGCCGTGAATAGTTGCACTAACTGTCCCATCAACTTCAAGTAATTCCACCCTCCGTCTAATGCTGAATATTATCCTTTTCATTTTACCAATAACTTGATTCTTTTCATCCAAGATATCACCGGAGCCCCAATCCCAATAATTCTCCTTTAGGACGTAGTAATTTCGGTTTATATCAAACAGACCTCCTGGACGATCATATGGCTGAAAGCCCAGTGTAGTAATTGATGTAGTATCCATTGGCGTAGTAGTCATTGGAGAAGGTGTTATAGGTGTAGAAACCTGTTCACTCTGTCGTTCGCTAGATTGTAATGGTGAACCACACTTTTCACAAAATTTAATTGTCTGGTCAGTGAATTCCGCGCCACAATTCGCACAAAACATGCCATATTTACCTCTTTTTTTTTTAGTTTATTTTTTATTTAAGGATTGATTGGTGACGTGTGTTAATAAACTTTAGGATTGACAAGTTCGATATTATATCTTAAGAAAATGTTTTTATTACATAAGATTTAATAAATAATAAAGTAAAATAAATAGAGAAGTAGAATGTCAAGCATAAGCATTCCGAAATTACTAAAAGTAAAAGATTATATTACGCTAGTTGGAACAAGTATTGGTATAATTGCGTTAATTTGTGCAGTATTGGGTAGTCGAGAATCAATTTCATTAGGATTTTTCCTAATCTCTATTTCACAGGGAACAGATATGATAGATGGGTATATCGCTCGAAAGACTAACACTGTAAACGAAATGGGTAAAAATTTAGATTCTTTAAGCGATTCATTAACTTTTGGAATCGCTCCGGCAATTTTAGCATTTCAAGCATTTAGAACTGAAAGTTTATTTGATCTCATCTTAATTATTGGGTGTATTTGTTTTGCCCTTGGAGCAATCCTTAGATTAGCTAGGTTTAATATATCTAAAATACCGGGATATACTGGATTACCGACACCAATAAGTGCTTTGTTGATGATTACATTTTTCTATGCTAATTATTTTTATGCTTTTGCGATGGGGGGAAATACATATCCATTTCTTGATTTCTCTTCGTATTTTATCTCAATTTTTATGATTTTAATAGGATGGTTTAATATAACAACTTATATTCATTTTAATGAAAGAAATAGGACAATTTATATAGGTTTCTTTATACTCGCTCCTTTATCTCCCATTTTTGGATTAATAGGGCTTTCTTCTCCAAATCCCACGGTCTCAATTATCACAGCAATTTTCTTTTTATGTAGTTTTTTCTTGTTTCTAGCATTTATTATTAGAGGTTTTTTTCATAGGAAAACCACTCAACTGGAATAGAAATCCATAGATTCCAATTTTAGAGATAAAGTAGCATAAAATCTAATAGGAGATCGTAAGTAAGAAAGAAATTAAAATAACTTTTGTTTCCACGTTTCTATATCATTAAAAATCTCTTTTTTATCCTCCTCATCTAATAAAGTTAATTTCTCTTTATATTTGTTTATTGTACTCCTTATTTTGTGAAGAGTAACTGAAAAACCCTTGTTTTCAAGAATAATATCAGCAATAGTTTGAAGTCTCTTACTAAACTCATCACCTTTTAAGTAGCTAATCTCCTTAACTAAATGATCTAAAGCACTATCAATTAAAGCACCTGATCTATCACCTGCTTGTGGATGCACTGCTGATAGGAACTCTATTTTCTCTTGTAATTTTTGTTTCAAATCTTTAATCTGTTCAGTAGGACTTGGTTTAGGTAAATCTTGTCTTTTCGGAACTCCTATTGGAATTTCTCGTGTTTTTAAGCCTGACTTTTTATCAACAGTAAGAGGATGTTCTGAAACTTCTGCTTTACCAGCAGTCTCTGCTTTTTCTGAAGGTGTTTTGGATGGAGTTTTAAATCCTTGTTTATCAGGAATTTTTTGAGCAAAGGTTTTAGGTGTAAAAGCCACTGTGGGTTTTGTTGAAGCTGCTTGAGTCTTGCCTCTCTGTGCAGCATAGAACGTATCTGAATATGCTTGTTCCCATAAGGCTTTCACCACAGGGTTTAGTAATATAATAAATGGTTCAAAATTACTTCCAATTCCGATGAAATCACTTAAAATATCTTTCGAATCTTGTTTTATCCCAATGAGTATATAATTATTATCACCTTTTACCATTATCAAATTCTCATTTTCAAATGTTTTATAATTTAGATTACCAATTTCCTTAAATTTCTTAACAAGACTATTTGTATGAGCTTCTGAAGATGCTATTTGAATTTTTAAATTTTGGGGAATATCCTCAAATTGTTCAATTGCTATGTGATATTCAAGATTGGGAACAATTATAGTTAAATTTTCCGTAGCAGTTGTAATTATTTTTTGAATTTCTTCATTAATATTGGTAACACTATTAATTATCCAGATCTTATTTATTAGGAAGTAGTTTGAAGATGAGACCTCTTTAAAATAGTTTTTTAATACCTGTTCGATAGGCTTATTCAAACTAGAAATTTCATCTATTGATGTTTGAATTATTGAATTTAGTTTTTCTACTATTTTAATTTCAAGATTTTTCAACCGTCCAAAGAGATCTTCTTTATTTTCAGCAATCAATTCATAAATTTTATTCGTTTTCGTTTCAAAATTACTCAACATATTTAATAACGCCATTTTAATCTCTTCGCGATATTGAAGAGTTTGATTAGATATTTGTTCAAAAGATTCGGAGGTTTCATTTAATCGCTTTTCGGTAATTTCTCGTACATTACTAATAAATTCATCAACAAAACGTTCTATCTTTTCTTTAAATATATTTTCTACAATTGTGATTATTTCTTTTTTGTGTTTTTTAAAATCTAAAGCGTTAATCTCCCCAATTAATTCAGATTTAAATGAATTCATACTTTTAATTAAATCTGAAAATTTAGTTTGTGTGATAATTTTAATATCCTGTTGAAGGTTAGCCATTTCCTTATTTAAATTTTTTAATACTTCCATGCCCTTAACAATATCTTCCACTTCTTCTCTTTGGATGATTGAATCTTCATCAATATCCTTTTTTATCTCTTCAAAAGAGGCTAAAATCGAATCTAGCTCAATAACTTTATTTTTTTGAAAAATTTCATTTGTTGCTGTTATCAATAATTTTTGAATGGAATTTTTAATATTAGATAGGTTTGCATCAATATTTTCGTAATAATTGATGATTGGAAGAATTGGAGGAATAGCGTAATAATGAGTTAAAATTTGCTCTTTTTCATATATTTGCTGAAGTAATAGTCCAGCACTTAAAAGCTCATTTATTGTTTGGTTAAACTCATCTGGGGGCTTGTCAGGAGCTATTAGATATAATTCATAATAAGTAAGAGAATTTTTGCCCAACGCTGTAAGATATATCTTGATTGCCAATTCTGAGAGCTGTAATTTTCTTAAAAAATTGTCCATTTATCCTTCACTATTTACTTTCTTAATTTTTGAATTTTAATATGAAGATATAAACAAAACTTGAATTTTTAATTATTTATTTTTTCATAAAATATTTAATGAGGTTTTCTTATTATAAAATCGGAAACTGAACTAATTAACTCTTCCAACCGCTTCTAATTCTTCAGAATAAGATTCTTCCATAATCTTATTACATTTAGTACAATACCACACCTTATCTGTGGGATTAAATATATGATCTTTTTTAATATCAGTACAAATAGCGCATATAACTATTGAAGCGGACAACTCATTTCTAAGCTTATTCTTTTTATTAGTCAGATTTTGTCGTATTCTAAAATATTCATCTTCAGCTATAACACCATATTCTTGATTGATTTCGCTTTCTTCATCAAATAAATCACTTAATCTCTTCTCAGATTCTCTTAAAAGAATCTGTCGAAGCGACAATCGTATTTTCTGCAACTTCGGATCCTTAATTTGAATTAATCTCTTTTTTTTCAAAAAATCGTTTACCTCCAAAATGTTTATATAAATAAAAGAAGAAATTTCTTAATTATATGTTTTATGTGTGTTATGATTTTTACATTTGGCGATCATCAACATTTCCGATCCAACCAATCCAGGTGCGCCCGTCTATGAAGATACGAGCGGAACTGCATCGGGTGTTTATGTAAGCGGAAATTATGCCTATATAGCAGATGGAGGATCAGGTTTGGCGATCATTAACGTGAGCGTACATGGAAATTATGCTTACGTTGCCGATTATGGATCGGGTTTAGCGGTTTACGTGAGCGTACATGGAAATTATGCTTACGTTGCCGATTATGGATCGGGTTTAGC
>JAHLWT010000186.1 GCA_019057775.1 Promethearchaeota archaeon | reverse complement strand
TATCTATAGAATATCTATACCATCTATCTCTCACTAGATTAAGTCCTGTAGAATATGTTCCACTGTTATTTATATATTTAATCACTAGGGTATTTGTTTCAAATAAAACTTGAAATAATTCACCATAATTACCAGAAAATACTATTCGACTTATATAATGTGTACCAGGGATATTAAGTAAGTGATAAAATTCAAATGTGCTATTTCTTGCAATTTCAGAACCATAGTCAGTAAAATTTAAATAAGAAAGAGCCAGGGCTGAACTTGTCGCATCTTTTAAAAGTAACACTTTATTGTGTTTGTTTCCGGCACCATCTATTTTGTTATTAATAACTCTTGTATAGGAATTAACCCAATCCGGAGATGTGCCGAACGTGTTATATTCAACATAAGTGGGTGTTGTATCATCAAGAACATCTTCAAATCCAAATGTTGCGGGATAATATCCACTCATCGGTTCTATATAGGTCTTATTTTCTGGTGTCGTAATGTTTATATTTTGAGCACTAAACTTTGGTTTTGTAACATTCTTGGTATCAGAATTTAATTTATTGATCTCTATGTGATTAAAGAATATAACGCAATTTAGACAAAAAATTATAATTAATAGAAATGCCATATTTTTTTTTTTTAATTTAATCATTATGATTTCACCAGATATTGTAAATTAATTACATTTAATCTAATTTACACTAATGTTATTCAACTATTTAAGAATTTAGCTTTTCAAGAAATATTTAATCGCAGAACTATAATTAATTCTCTACTAAAGAATATCGTGTTTAAAGCTTATTATCTCAAAATCTCTTCATGAAGCTTTTCGATAAATCCATCAAAATCATCCTCATCAAACTTGACATTTAACATTGGTTTCAATAGATATGGAAGATGGCTTTTTTTTTCATAAACTGGGACTATCTTCATTAAACCTTCTTTTCTTAACTGAAATGCTGCTTGCCATTCGTCTTTAACGGCATTGGATTTAACTGAATTTTTAGAACAGAAGAGTACAAAGACCTCAGTATTTTTAAGTGTATCCTCCATGAATTCTACTATATTTTGTTTACTATCTGCTTGCCAATACGAGGCTTTTTTTATTTCAGGATAATCTTCTAGACTTTTAACAATATCAATTATTTTAAAATGTTCAGCATCGAGAGTAGAATAGCTAAGAAAAACTCTTAATTTTTTTACCTTCTTCTTCTTTGATACAGGTACTGCTTCTTTATCCTGTTGAAAAAATGCAATTGATTTTGAACTTGAAAAATATTCCGCGTTAATCTCCCGATTTTTAATCATTTTATGAATAGTTTTCTCAATTAGATTTTCATCTTGAATATCAGTCTTTTCAATTATATCAACTAGTTCCAATCGTGTTAATTTGGTTGAATAATTTAAAATAGTTTTTCGAATTTTATTGATAATATTAAGTTGAAAATCTTTACAATATTTAATTTTTTCTTCAATGGCTTCTATTATCTCGCCAAAATCTCTTTCTTTAGCAATTTTTTTGAGTTTTACTAAATACTCTAAAGCTTCTCGAACTTTGTTTTTTTCAATATATCCATCAATCTTAGACAGATTTGTTCGAAGTTCCTCTTCAATTCTCTGTAGTTCTTTCTCTTTTTTCTTTTCTATTTCAAGTTCTTTACTTTGTTTCAATTTTTCCTTTGCGGCTTTTACAAGATCTTCAAATTTATATTTATCTGCTATTTCTATTACTTCCATTAAATCTATAATAGCTTGGTCAATTCTATTTTCTTTGATTATATTTTCAATTTCAGCTATTTTCTCTTCAAGTGCTTCCTTAATTTCTGGCAGCTCTTCTTCTTTTTCTTCTGAAACTTTCTTGAAAATAATTACAAAATCTCTTACTTTTGCATGAATTTCATTATTAGAGATCATGTCGCTAATAACCAATCCTAGGTCTTTTTTTCTTATTCCTATTTTTGAAGTAATCTTGAAAAATGGTAATTCCTTTTGTTTTAATTGCTTTTCCTTGATAAAAGTGATAGTTTGGGCTATTATCTTCTCTCTATTTCCCCAATATGCTTTTAAATCTACTTCTTTCTTTATTTCAACTGGCTTTATTTTATCTTTTGATTTAATCTTCCATTGTTTAACTCGCTTTAACGATACTTCCCCTTCTACTCCGATAAACGAATATCCATTTACAACACATAAGGCAATCCAAACTATAAAGGCAATATAAAGACCTGGCTGGATTGTAATTGTTTGAAAGAAAGTTTTAATTACTAAATTAAATCCGAGTAACGCACACCCTAAACTTCCCACCATAAACGCTCTCTTTTTCCTCTCAAGACTTAATAAAAAAACAGATACAATAATAAGTATTAGTCCTACCCATCCTCCATAAATCAATTCGATATGCCCCCAATAGTATATTGTAGTTGTATATACAGGATCTGAAGGTGGGGGAGGAAATACATAAGTTTTAGAATAATATGGAAAAGTTATTGAGAGAAGAGTAATCAAGAATAAGATAACATAAATTAATTTTATTAAATTAGATTTCTGCAATTTAATTGTTCTCATACACATCAACCTTTATATAATATTTTTGATTTAATTAATGAGTTTTATAAGTTTTCTTAACGTTTTTTTACAATCTGTTTATGACCTTATGAGCTATGTTTTGGATATACTATTTATATTAACAATATGAATACTTAATATTTATATTACTCTCATATTTCAAAACTATTTCTAATCAGATCTCCAATATAATTATTAAATCTAAAAAGATGATAACTAGAAAATAAAAAATATTATTTTATTTTTTTCCTAATTTGCCAACCAATACTCACTATACCCATGATTAATATTAGAGATAAAAGTAGGTTGTCGTATCCATAAATTGCTTGTCCTCCTCCTCTCTTAATAATAGTAACTTGAGAAAATCCTTCATGTCCAAACACATCGCTAGCATAAAACGTTAAAACATAAGAACCAGACGGTAACGCATTCCATAATTGTTGACTAATTTGTCCTGATGCATCACAAGGAAGATTGAATGGAGAATCATCCAATGTATACCATATAGCACCTAAATCCAAGTTCCCATCGATAATAGACAAATTAAAGAAGGGAGCAGTTCCTCCAAATTTATCACCTTCACTTGGATTAAGAATAATAACCTCCGGTTCAAGTATATCCTTTCCAATTGTTATTTCTTCAAAACCGATGTTTCCTATAGTATCATTAGCAAAAAATCTAATAGTAACCGTTCCATTTAGATAATTACCCCACACAGTTTGATCGATTGTTCCCGTAGGTAACGAAGATAATGTATTTGTTAAACCACCATCTAACGAATACCATATAGAATCTAGATTTCCATCAGAAATAGACAAATCAAAATCTGGAGCTGTTTCTGGAAATACTCCATTCTCAGAAGGAGCATCTATGGTAATAATTGGTGATAATATATCTTTTCTTACATCTACCTCCGCAAATCCCGTATTGCCGGCCTCATCGTTTGCATAAAACCTAATGATAGTTGTCCCATTGGGGGCATTATTCCATACTGTTTGATCTATTATTCCAATTTGCCCCGTTATAGTAGTATTTGTTAGCCCCCCATCTAATGTATGCCACATAGATTGCAAATTCGGCTCTGTAATTGTTAGATTAAAGAAAGGCGCGGAACTCCCGAAAAGAGCATTAAAACTAGGTGAGTTAATTACTATAATAGGATTAGTAATATCAATTATAGTGCTAACTGTGAAATATCTTATATCAGATAGATAATTATATCCTAAAGGATCGTTGGCAAATACCTGAATTGAATGTTTTCCATCTCCTGGCATCGGAATAGTAGTATTGCCTGGAATTCTTTTAATGGGTTGACCATCCAATGAATAACCTTGCCACTCAAGATTGGTATAATTTCCATAGCTAAGCAACAAGCCTTCATTCAAATTATCACCAACATTGTAACTAGAATCCCATGAATATCCTATGGCATCAAAATATCTTCTTACTGGGGAATAATAGCTATCAAATCTTAATTCTTCTACTCCTGCACTGTAATTATATGTCGAAGAATAAGCAAAATCCTTTTCGCTTCTTACAAGTATATCATTAATCCAAACGCTATATTTTTCAGAAGAACAATTGAATAATATTTTTATATGATACCATGTATCTACGGAATAAAAATACCAACCTGGACTAGGGGTACCATCTTCCAGACTCGTAATTTCACCATTAAAAAATTGCAAAGTAAGGGCATCTTGGGTAGAATCTCTTACAGAGATCCATAATTGATCACCGTTTATAGAGTCTAATGTCTCTGTTCTAATCCAGAAATCAATATATCCCATTGTTTGTGAAGAAAAGTTATTATAAAAATAATTATCATCTTGATAATCAAGATAATCCTTGTGACCATCCAATTCTTCAGAAACATTAACTACATTTGATCCTGATTCAATTCCATCAACAAAACTAATTGAAGTATCAGTTCTCCCTTTATCATCTTCAAATCCAAAAGTTGCTGGATAATAGCCACTCATAGGATCTGAATAAGTTTTATTTTCAGGAGTAAAAATGCTTAGATCGTAAGTAATATTAATATCAACTGAAAAATGTCTTACTTCAGATTGATAATTTGTCCCCATGGAATCATTCCCGTAAACTTGAATTGTATGCCGCATTTTGCCTGGTATTGGAATTGTAGTATTACCTAATATTGTTTTGGTGGGTTGACCATCCAATGAATAACCTTGCCACTCAAGATTTGTATAATTTTCAAAACTAAGCAATAAACCCTCATTTAAATTATCTCCGATATTGTAATTTGGATCCCAAGAATAGCCAAAAGCATCAAAATACCCATTACCACCTATTAATTGGATATGATCTGGAGTCCCAGGTTTGTTATAAGAAAAATTTCCTTTACTATTTCCATTAATATAAATCTCATACTCATTCTGGTTAAGCCCCTGATAAGGGTTTCCTGTATCAGATCTGAAATCTATTCTGATATGATACCAAGTGTTAAGTATGTATGTATCAAATCTATTAAAACCCTGGTTAGTAGAGAGGACAATATCTCCTGAATCAAAGAATAGATGAAAAAAATCTAAGTAGGAATTATTAGCAAGGTAGATCTCTACTCCACTTGTATCATTAGTGCAAGCGACCCAAAATTCGATTGTAGCTTCAGCTTCATTGAAATAATTAAGTAAATTCCATGCACCTGCTCCTAATTGTTGTCCCATTAACACATTTTTATGTCCGTTAAACTCGGGCCTAACTTCAATGAAATTTTTAGGATATCCATATGTGTAATTCTCCCAACCGGTAGGGATTTCATTACTCACATCATTTTCGAAGCCATACGTGGCAGGATAATAACCACTCGTAGGTTCGTTATACGTCTTATTTTCAGGTGTAATAATTTTTAAAGGAGAATCAATTCTAAAATATCTTAAATCGGAGTTATACATTGTTCCAGTTGAATCGTTTCCAAATACTTGAATTGTATGTAACCCAATTTCAGGCATAGGAATACTGACATTTCCCATAATGGTTTTTGTAGATTGAGAATTCAATGAATAGCCAGTCCAATCAAGTGCAGTCGAATTTTCAAAACTTAGTAATAGTCCCTCATTTAAGTTATCTCCAATATTATAATAAGGATCCCACGAATACCCAACTGCGTCCAAATAACAGTAATAATTAGGATCAAAACCACTCCATGCGGTACCTATGGAAAATTGGTTTATCGGAAGTCCCGTGTTCATGAATCCTAAAGCTTGATTTGCTTGATTTTCATTAAGAGTTACAATATAGGTATCATCAGCTAATCCCATATAGGCAGGCTCTCCTGCTCTTCGGAAATCAACACGAAAATGGTACCATTCATTGCCATTCATAATTCCAAATTCTGTAAAATTATGATCACCTGTACTATTTCGACCTAATAAGTATTGCCCAGGAGTTAAAACCACTTGCATTACCGCTGTTTCAGTAGTATCATCCCTTATATCCATGGTTGTCCACTCTCCATCACTTGTTACATAAAGCCAGAAATCAACAGTTCCATAGCTTTGATTACTAAACTGGTTAAGCACATCTATATTTCCTGAACCTTGATTATCATATAGTTCATATACTTTATTTCTACCCGCAGCCGAATCATTTATGTAGGCATGAGTAGAAGCCACAGCTTCGTGAAGCCAGTTATCCGCAACCGAGCCTGAATCATCATTTTCAAATCCATAAGTCGCAGGATAATAGCCATTCATCGGTTCATAATATGTTTTATTTTCAGGAGTCGTTATATTTATATGATAAACCGAAAATTGACGGATATCTGATTTATAATTGGTTCCAGATGTATCATTCCCAAATATTTGAATTGTATGATCTCCATCCGGTATTCGAAGAGTTGTATTTCCTCGAATTGTCTTTATAGGTTGATAGTTTAATGAATAGCCTGTCACATTTAGTGCTGTAGAATTTTCATAGCTAAGTAATAATCCTTGATCCAGATTATCTCCAATGTTATAATAAGGATTCCAAGAATACCCAATAGCATCAATATAAAAGAAAAAACCTGAAGCACTTACAGAAGAAATGAAATCTATCCAATTCATCTTATCTTTAGCGTATGTGGCGGGGAGAGCAGACGAATTTACACCATCAATAATGATATACCATTCATCCTCACTTAATCCTTGGTATCCTCCCGTTCCATATTCATAATCAATCCTAATATGTGTCCATTGATCATTTTGTGGAGCCGTTACATTTGGTACATCATTAGGAGTTACACCTACCAGATATTGCCATTTCGAAGACTCAATAAACAATTCAAAAGAAGTATCTTGATATTCCCCCAAAACCAATCTAGTTTTTTGTGTAATATCCGTTATATAAAACCAAAATTCAATTGTTCCAAAAGTCCGATTTTCATTTAAAGTTTGCCTTAAAGATGTTTGTCCTACTGCTGTGATATCATTAAGTTCGACAACCTTATTATGCCCATCCTTAGTTGAAATTACTTTCGCTTGTGCATTTCCCATAGAAACCCAACTTGACCACTCTTCTGGGATATCATTATTATCATCACTTTCAAATCCGTAGGTCGCAGGATAATACCCACCCATTGGTTCATCGTATGTTTTATCTTCGGGCGTGATAATATTAATATGATAAACGGAAAAGCGACGAAAGGGTGATCGATGCGGTACTCCAAAAGAATCATTCCCCACCACTTTAATTATATGTTCTCCATCATTGGGCAATGGAATCGTAGCATTTCCCAAAATTGTTTTAACAGGAGCATTATCTAAAGAATAGCCAACCCAATCTAGCGCAGTCGAATTTTCAAAACTGAGCAGCAAACCTTCATCCAAATTGTCTCCAATATTATAACCAGATTCCCAAGAATAGCCAATAGCATCATAGTAAACATTAGGATTTGATAATTGATCTGATTGAAAATGCAACTCATCAACATTATCTAGATCATCAGTAAAATCTATATCAGAGAGGATAAGGTTACCATTAAAAGTTAAATTAAATTTATCTGTAGAACAATCAAAATCAAGTTTAAAATGATGCCATGTATCTAAGCTGTAAGTTCCATAAAATGATTGTATTCCTCCATCATAATACATGATACTCCCATCACCTTTCAATCCAACTGCCGTTAAGGATTCCCACGGAAATAATTTATTAATAGATACAGCAGCACCATGGTTTAATGCATTATCTTCATAGTACATCCACCATTCAACTGAACCTGCCACAATCGGATCAAATAAAGGTGCTCTTAATCGAGTATATGTCGAAATGGTCCCCCCATGCTTTAGTTTGAGGACATTTTTATGTTCATCGACTTCATCAATTACAAACGATTCACCAGCGGGATCAGTACTAATAAAAGTCCAACCTTCTGGGATACTACCATTTTTTATAGTTTCAAATCCATAAGTTGCAGGATAATATCCATCCATTGCTTTTTTATATGTTTTAGCTTCAGGAGATATAATTTTAATTGGATAATCTAATGTAAAATATCTTTTATCAGATTGATATGTGGTTCCTAAAATTTCACCAAACACTTGAATAGAATGAATTCCTTCTTCGGGCATTGGAATTGTAGTATTACCAAAAATAGTTTTATTCGATTGACTATCTAATGAATAACCGATCCAATCTAGCATTGTTGAATTTGTAAAACTTAGTAATAATCCTTCATTCAAATTATCCCAAATATCATAATTTGGGTCCCAAGAAAAACTTACTGCGTCAACATAATATAAAACTGCGTTTGCTTCATTGTAACTATCAAACCGCATTTGATTAACACCAGTTTCGTCTTTTGAATCAATGAAATCAATATTATCAAGATATAATACTTGATCTATCCAAAGACTGTAAGTATCGGAAGAACAATCAAAATCTATACGGAAATGCATCCATTTATTATCAGTATAATAAGAATATCCCGTATCCAAATAACCCCCACCAGGTTGATACTCAACTTTATCATTATTATGATCCACCCTAATTGAGACACAGGCGCCCGGAGTTTCTCCCCAGAAATCTACAATTGCTGCTGAGGAATAACTTGATGATTTGTACCACCAGAATTCGATTAAACCATGTTCTTGAGGATCAAAAAAGATAATCGAATCGACCCGAGAATCGCCTGAAGAACTACTATAGCATTCTAAAACTTTATTATGTCCACCAATTCCATCAATAACTTTAGCATATCCATTAGAACCAGAATTTTCATACCATCCTTTTGGGAAATCATTGTTTTCATCCCACTCAAATCCGTATGTAGCAGGATAATACCCACCCATCGAAGTGGTATATGTTTTATTTTCAGGTGTTGTAATATTTATATTTTGATTATTAAGCTTAGGGGAAGGTTTATCAAGAGTACGCTTCTCAATTAAACTATTAGGAGTATTAATATCGACAAATTGTATAAAATTACTTAAACAAAATATTAATAGAACATTTAAAACAATTAATTTCTTTTTAAATTTCTTCAAACAAGTTTCACCAAAATTTAATAATCACAAAAAATGTTATAATTTACTAAGAGGTACTGAATATATTTAAGAATTTTGTTCTTCAATGTAGAATCCAAGGTAATAGTTCTTATTAATACTAAATAAATTCAATAATAACGTCTATAGAAAATTCATATTGTTTTAAATGGATTCAATAAAATTATCAAAAGAAAATATGTAGATTTAGGTTTAATAATGATGAAAACATTTATATAGATTGGACTCAAGATATTTATCTATGAAATTCATTCTATTTACATTATTATTATAGGGTACTCCCACATGAGGAAAACTACAAAGAAAACAAAATTGATAATATTATTAGGATTTATTGTCGTTATGTCAATTCAAGTATATAATGGCTCAAGAGAAACTAATAATCAGTATGAATTGAACATCGTTAGAAGACCTATATCTTTATCTGATTTTGTATGGAATGATTCGGTTTTTATCAATGATGGTATAGATGAAGGTAGAGATCTTGTTTTAGATTCATTTGGGAATGTTTTTGTTACTGGTAAGATAAAGGTTTCTTCAAAAAATGCATTTGACACTATTCTTATAAAATATAATAGTGGTGGTGATATGGAATGGAATAAAACATGGGGAGGTTCTTCTGATGATGCTGGTTTATCTATTGATGTTGATACCTCAAATAATATTTATGTAGCAGGATGGACGAAGAGTTTTGGAGTTAATGGTAGTTATGATATTAGTCTATTAAAATTTGATAATAATGGATTATTACTTTGGTCACAAACTTGGGGTGGGGATAAAAAAGATACAGGACATGGAATTGTAGTGGATTCGAGTTATATTTATGTTGTTGGATTTACTAAGGAGAATTTGGATTATGGAGACGTTGTAGTTTTAAAGTTTGATGACTCTGGAGCCTTAGTATGGAACAAAACGTGGGGAGAAAGCTTAGGTGATGGAGCGTATGATGTAGATGTTGATATTTCAGGAAATATTTATGTAACTGGATATACTGAAAGTTATGGAGCAGTGCTTCGTGATTTATTTTTAGCTAAATATGATAGTAATGGAAATTTATTAGATAATGAAACATGGGGGGATGATAATTGGAGTGATACTTCCTCATTGATTATTGGTTCAGACAGTATATATGTCATTGGGAATAGAAATCCAACAGGCTCAGCAGGAAATAATATCATTCTAACTAAGTTTAATCTTACTACTTTTAACCTCCAATGGAGCACCCTATGGGGAGGAGATGAGAATAATTTTGGATATGATATCGCTCTTGATTCGGAAGAAAATATATATATTGTAGGATCAATCGAAGATGTTGATAAAACTCGTGCTTGCATTGTTAAATTCGATAATTCCGGTGGTTTTCAATGGTATAAAAAATATAGTAATGGTATTCAGGATGTAGGACTTGCGATAATTATTGACTCCTCAAATTGTCAATATTTTACAGGAAAAACAAAAATGTTAGATAGTGATACTGACATTTTCCTGCTAAAAATATTCCCCTCCCCAAGTGATTTTGAATTATCAACTGATGCTTCTCCTTATGATATAGATGGGGCTTTCAATTTGTTTTGGACAGAATCTTTGGATGCAGATAATTATTCTTTGTATCAATCTGATAAAGAAATAACTAATATTAACGGTAGTATTAATGAAATTGTTTCAGGAAATACGAATCGTACCTATTTACTTACAAATCTAGCTAGAGGAATTTACTATTATAAAGTTATATCGTTTAATATGTATGGAAATGCGAGTTCTAATTCAATTAGAGTTGTTGTGCAATTCCCCCCAGGAGGTTTTGTTTTATCCCAACCTTTACCTGTTATAAATACTGATGGGACAATTATCTTATCGTGGTCGAATTCGTCTGGGGCACTCAATTATTCCGCGTATGTTAATAACGTTTTTATTGATGATATTAATAATAAAGGTAATTTAATTCAAGAAGGGTTGACCAATAACTCCTGTCTGGCAGGTGAAGAGTTAGTTGACGGAGTTTATTACTTTGTAGTTGTTGCTTCTAATGAAGTAGGTCAAACTATGTCAAATTGTGTGAGTGTTACTGTTCAAAAACTACCTTCCCCTTTCACTTTATCAAAAGAAATAGATACCGAGACTGTTGATGAAGATGGTATTTTTTTCTTGAGTTGGACACAATCGAAATTTGCAAGTTATTATATATTATATAATTCTTCAACTCCAATGAATGAATCAGATAGTAATATCAATGTTCTAGACACTTTTGCACCAGATTTTGTTTGGCCTGAGTATAGGTATCAAATTAATGTAAGTAATAATGGTACGTATTATTATCAAGTTGATGCCATTAATAGTTATGGAAATTTCAGCTCTGGTTATATTGGAATTGAAGTAGCAATAAAAGCACAGGTCCCAACACCAAAGTTACCGGATTTTACGTTTATATTAATAATAGTTTTAATAATTTCCGGAGTGCTTGCTGGAGTTGCAGCTTCAATATATTTTTTTAGAAGATATAGAAAAAAAAGGAGGGAATCATATGAAGAATAACGAATTGAGAAAGAGTGGGAAAAAACGATTTATCTTAGTATTCTCAATTGTATTTATTATCCTTTCTTCACTTTTTATAAATTGCCCAACTGTGTGGGCTGCTCCTAATATTGATACATTTCTATCTGATCTAAATCCAGTGGATGTGGGTGAAACCGTAGAATTCAGTTGGAGCATCTCTGGGGGCTTCCAAGAAACCTATATTAATTTTGGTGATACAGATACCGAAATTGTTACTAATGTAAGTCACATTTCTCATGAATATGCCACAGAAGGTTCCTATCAAGTAATGCTTAGTACTATTGACATTTATATGGAGATGACTAATCAAACATTAAATATTATTGTTGAAAATAATGCTCCTGAATTCAATTTTTCATTTAGTAACGTGAATAACATAGCGGGAGAGGATGAAATTGTAAATATCTCCATTATCGATTTAGTTGAATCTGAAGTGGATATGGTACCTGGTGTGTTAACATATATATATAATTTTGCGGATGGTATCGAGAATCAAGTTTCTACTAATGAGAGTTCAATAACTCATTCTTGGAGTAATGCGGGAGTCTATCCTGTAACTATTACTGGTATTGATGATCAAGGCGCTTTATATCAAATTACTAAGAATATTATTATAGTAAATAGTCCTCCTCAAGCTAGAATCGGTTTTGGGTTGGAAAAGGACTATGGGCTTACCATGACAGAATACATTGCTACTTATGATTGGCGAGATGCCGTTATTGGTTCTACTCCGGATGGTTGGGATGTTTCTTATATTGATCCTTATCAATGGTTTGAATCTACCTCCACGAGGATAGAAGTGGTCGAAGAAGCTGGGATTCACGAGAAAGTTGTGAAACTTCAAGATAGTTTTGATAAAAATGCAATTTCAATGGAAGATGTCTTTGCATCTCAAGAATTTGGCACAGTTGAGTTTTGGGTCAAAACTGATACTAGTTATTCAAAATCCTGGTCAATATCATTATGGGACGATTCTGATATAGCCTTTCAATTTTTAATGGATGAAAATGATTGGAAGTATACTACTTCTAATGAATATTACACTATTCAACCCTTTTATTCTAATTTACAAATTGATAGTCCTAATAATAATACATGGTTTCATGTCAGAATTGATTTTTGTATTGATAATTCTAGTGGGGATTATTACAATCTCCATAGTCAACAATTTAGAGTAATTATAAATGACATTCAATCGAAAGTATATGAAATTGATAATCAAGATGCTTTAGGGATCAATAAAATTCTAATACAATCGAGTATAAGTGCTGTAGGTGTTAGCTTTATAGATGCAATTGGATATTCATGGGATCCATATTATTATGTTGGAGATAACAGATGGCCAGCAACTAATTATCCTGATAAATCAGTATTCCTTTTAAATGCGGAAAATAGTACGGATACTGAAAGTGATATAGATTCTTTACGATTTTACTGGCAATTTGGGGATGGAACGACTGCTTATGGTAAATATGTATATCATCAATATTCAGAATCGGGCCTTTATCGAGTAACCTTAACAGTAAAAGATAATAATGGTGAAATAGGCTCAACAACTCGATTTATTTCAATAAATAACAGAGCTCCTGATGTTAGTTTTTCTATTCCTGCTGGTCTCATTTCGATATATGAGGGAGAAACAGTAGGATTTAATGTAGACACATTAGATGATTCAAATGATATGCCTAGTCTTGAGTATTGGTGGAATTATGAGTTTGATGGATCTACAGTAGATCCTGAGGATTTAACTGGATTTGAGTTAGGTGGATGGAAATCAACTAATATTTATACAGACGACTATAATGGTAATGTTTGTATAGTCACAAAAGATCAAGAAGGCTTAAGTGGATATGACACCAGAAGTATTAATGTATTAAATTCTGATCCCTCTGTAAGCATTTGGGATGTAGGGATTGTAGCAAATAGTTCACTAATAATTACGAGATCTGAAGTAGAAGTTGACTTAAATTTTAGTATTAATTTGATTGCTAATGGTACTCCAGAAAGAGAATATCTTATTGATTTTGCATATGCGGAAGGTAATTTCATATATACTACTAAAGAATTGATTTCGTTGTCTCTTTTAAAGGACTGGATACTTGTTGTAAATTCTTCAATACCAATTCCTGATTTAACCTGGATTAAATATGATTTAATACTAGAATTTTCTAATGGAGAGGAACTTGTTTTGTCATCTGGGAGATTTTTTGGGGGTTCTAACGGCACTTGGGAAGTCTCTCTTAATCAATACTTCTATGATAATAATAGCTATAATTTTAAGTATCCAATTACTTTATTTGCTCAAGTATGGGATCCATCTGAGGATGATATTAGTCTAGATTTATTATATAATTCTAATTCGCTATTATTATTAAATTGTTCAAACGCTACTGCTTCATATATTTATAATTTAAATAATATAAATTACTTCGTTGATGTTTTTGAACAAGGAGGGAATACTTATGCGAATATTTCGTTTAGTGAAACGCTTGCATCTGAGTTTTATAATGATACCACGTTTCCAGTTAAATTAGATTTAGATTTTTCTATGAACCCGTTATATGATCTAGATTCTCTTTTAAATTTATTAGAAGCTGATTTAGGACGTGGAGATCTTTTAATATTAGATTGTTTAGAAGTGATTCATAGTGTTTATATTAATGTTACCGATGATGATGGTGGTAAAGCTCATTTAGAAATAGGTTTTAACACCAGCAAAGGTTTTGAATTTTATAATCTCTCACCCTATGTAGTACCGATGATTCCTGTGAAAACTTCAGAAATGGATAATATAACGATATTTACCATAGTTTCCGATTATCATCATTTAAAATACACTTCAGATGTGATGAACTACTCAAAAACTATCATATTAAATCCCGCTACTCCAGAAAATGATTATCCAATTAAAATTCAATTAAATCCTTCTAATTTTAATTACTCAATAGTGAAACCTGATGGGAGTGATATTAGATTTTTTAACAAAAATAATGATACATTAAGTTATTGGATCGAAAATTGGGATAATGCAGGTACTTCAATTATTTGGGTGAAAGTTCCAGATTCTGGTACATCAGCTATAAAAATGAAATATGGTAATCCATTAGCAATTTCAGAGAGCAATGGTACCAATGTTTTTATGTTATTCGACGATTTTGAAGGGACTAGCCTTGATACAAGCCTATGGAACATCTATGATGATGTCTATAGCAGTGTTAGCGTATCTGGTGGTGAAGTGAGAATACTTAGCGATGCTCCTGATTCATGGTATCAAACTGCTACTTTTGGATTTCATCTCGGGTACACATTAACTGGACAAACTTATGGATATAAATTTGGAGGAAATGAAACAACATTCGATCCTACTGAAGATGTATGGTTTACAGGTGACATGCAATGGATTAATGACACGTGGGCACCATATTACGAGAATGATGTATTTCATTCTGAAAATATTTGGCTATCGAGTGGACCAAGACCTGTAAGGTTTATGGCTCATACAGCTTGGCCTGGTCCCGGATGGCATTATGGGGCTTATATTTCTTCTAATGATGAGACATTGGGACAATCTGGCAGAGCACTAAGAATGAGAGGTTGGTATAATCTAAATGATCCAAGTGATATCAGAATTGATTGGGTATCTGTTCGTAAATGTTCGGAATTTGAACCAGTTGCTACAATTGGATTTGAACTTTTTAAATGTACAATAACTTACAATAATGGCACCAGTGATGAGATAAATATACAGGAGTTATCCTTAAACACAGACCTATTAAGCCAATATGGCCCCGTTTTTGAAGGTAATTTAAATTTTGATAGTGAGGGAGAATACTTGATCAAGGTGATCGCTGATGATGGACAACTCCAAACTATAACAGGTGATTTGATAACAGTTGATTATGTTGGCCCATTCGCAATAATTGGTGATTTTCCTAATGTAATTAATGAAGACCAACAAGTTCAATTGATTTCAGATATTTTGATTTTTGGAAATGAAGAATTAGAGGAGACTGATTACCGATTTGAATGGTCGTTCGGGGATGGTACATATTCACGAGTTCAAAATCCCGTTCATTCTTGGAGCACGTCAGGGATCTACAATTTGACGCTGTTTGTTGTTGATTGTTATGGAGAAACGTATATAGCCAACAAAACTGTTACAATTGAAGAACAAGCTCCTGAAATCCGCGGGCCATTTACTTTCCAGGGAATTGAAGGGCAAGCGGTAGTCTTAGATCTAGAAATTTATGACAGTTTCATTGATGAGCAATACTTAACCTACACATGGTACGATAATTATGATTTAGAGCTTTCTAATCTAAGAAATAATAAAAAACCAGTTGTAATTTTAGAGGATGGAATATATGTTTATAAGTTAAAAGTTGAAGATCAAGATAGTAATGTTGATACGGTCATTATAACTATAATTGTAGAAGATCTACCCCCAATGGTATTGACTTCCAATTTTGTATATAGCGGTGCCTCTGGGGGTGTTATTAAACTAAAGGCTTATGTGTTCGATAACGTTAATGATATCAATAACATGATATTTGAGTGGACTCTTACTTATGGTACTACTACTGTTGTTCATAATAGTGGAAATACGGGAATTTGCAATATTTATTCCTTTAACAATGCTATTGATACCATGAATTGCTTTGGACAAGTCACTGTTACAGACGCAATTAGTGGAAAAAGTAACGTTGCTACCTTCATCATTAAAAATATCCTAGATAATAATGCAAATGGAGTCCCAGATTATTACGAATGGATGATAGAAGTAGTTGGAGAGGAATTTATGTTTGGTATGGATTATGGGGATATGGATGGTGATAATTTAATTGATGATTATGAAGATTTTATTGGAACCCTTCCTGATAATGTTGATTCAGATGGAGACGGACTCTGGGACGGTTATGACAATTATGGCATTGGTGAATGGCCAGCGGGAACTGATCCTAATGATAGAGATACTGACGATGATTCATTAATCGATTCGATCGAGGTTTTTGGTTGGAATATCACTTCCGAACTTTTTGGCATTATTCATGTAACGTCGGATCCTCTTGATAATGATACTGATGACGATGGTCTTTTAGATGGTGATGAATATAATTCAGGCGCAAATCCACACAATCCAGACACGGATGCTGATGGATTAACGGATAATTTCGATCCATATCCCACAAAAATAGATGGTGACGATGATGGTCTATCAGACTTTCGCGAATTTAATCTCGGAACTGCAATAGGCATCGCCGATACAGATAAAGATGGATTGACTGACGGTGAAGAAGTATTTGGGTGGGGATTTTACACTAACCCGTTAGATTTCGATTCTGATCATGATTTCTTATCAGATTCTGGTGAAATGCAATCTTCGAAATTTGAAATAAACGAAAGAAAAGATTTATCTGAACCAATTTCTTTAAGATTTGATGAATATTGTTCAAGGGCAGCTAATGCTCAAATTGCTTTTATGTTAGCATTCGGTGAAGTAAGCACGGAAAATGATTATGGCATCACTGACGTGCCTGACTTGAATGTTTTAATTACTAAAGTTGATGATGATCTTTTGCTATTCAATGAAACTACGAATAAAGAAAGGTACTTCTCAAAAGCTTTTGACATTAGGGAATTGATAGAAAATCATTCTCTAGATTATCGAGGTGAGTATGAGATTTGGATCAATGATACTTCTGCTGGATGCTTGCTTGAAGAATTTAAAATAGAAGTTGTAAAATATTTAGATCCTAATAATGATGATTATGATAGCGATGGTATAATGGATGGAGTGGAACTGGGTTTATTGGTTAATGGAGAGGCCGTAATTGATATTAAGGATTCTATAGATTCACTTCGAGGTTATTATTCAGGTTCTTTTAACTTTGATACTATAATGGAATATGGACTATTTTATGGAACTTATGACTTCAACGATGAAGAGGTAGGGACGAACGGGACTTTTCTTAATTTTGTAGATATTGATAATAGTGATAGTAATTGTGAAGTTCAAATTATATCTTCATTAGAAGACCACAAAAACGTTTTGGAATTATATGATAATAATGCTGCTGGACAAGTTGATATTTATAATAATTTTACAACAGCTCAAGGTTATGGGAATATTGAATTTTGGGTAAGAACTAACGATTCAGCTCCTCAGACTATATGGTCATTACGCGACGGCAGTACAAATTTACTACAGTTATCAATAGAAAATAATGTTTTACGATATTATAATGGTATCTCTTGGCTAGATTGTACAGGTTCTATTATAAATGATGATACTTGGTATCATATAAACATCCAATTTAGATGTACTGGAGCCCCTGCTTACAAGGGTTTAGCAGAAAATTATTATCATGTCTATGTAGACGGAATAGAATATGGAGATTATGCATTTGAAAGTTTTCAGAGTTCGGCTGATAGAATTAGTTTTTCTACAGAGAATTCAGCATCGAATTATTATTCTTATTTAGATGCAGTTGGGTACAGTTGGGATAATTCTAGTCATGATGGCCTAGGATATCAAGATATATATGATTATGGGGGAGGTAATATTAATCCTAATGATATCACCCCATTATTAACTGAGAATTGGGACGTGCTACTTAGCAGTCCAAACATATATGTAAATCAATCAAGAATAAATGACGGTCATAAGGGAGTATTAGAAATATATGATAATTCTAATATAGATGCACCCAGATTGATTCAATATTTCGATGACTCTCAATCTTACGGAACCATTGAATGGTGGTGGAGAACTACTAATTCGGCATATAATTCTGTTTTTATGCTTCAAAATGATACTGGACAATCTAGCAGTATTATATTAAATATCTCGGCAGGTAACCTTCAATATTATGATAATGGTTATTACAACATATGCCCAATTGCTGATAATACATGGTATCATATAAAAGTGGATTTTGAGTCCACTACAGGTGGGTATTTCGGATTAAAGCATAATACTTGGCAGATTTCTGTAAATGATATAGAATATGGGGATTACAATTTTAATATTAATATTACTGAGGCAAGTAAAACTTACTTTACGACTGATACAACTCAATATGGATACTTTAATTATATAGACGCACTAGGATATTCTTGGGATCCTAATTATAATGTTGGTGATAATGTTCATGATTATATAGGAGAATATGATGAATATTCTTTAGAGATTCCTTATTTGGGTCGCGTGTACGATGCTAATCTACAATTAAAATTAGTGTCTGATGGCATCCCTCGGGGAAATGGAAATATTACAATTGAACTCTTAAAGGAACACATGAATAGTACAATTCCTGATGTGATATTATTTAGTAATTTTGAAAATTTTTACGATTATGAAGTGTTTTTATATGAGCAAACCATTGACCTCTCATACCTTATTCCTTTTATGAAGAATGGATATTATGGTACCTATCGGTTAAGGTTAAAAATTGATAGTACATATCACGATGAAATCATTAATGTGAACGAATATCTAATAGTAACTGATACTTTTATACAAGCAGGAAATGAAGACACAGAAGCATGGATTACAGATCCCTCAAAATGGGATACTGATGGGGATGGGTGGTCCGATAAATATGAAATTTACGACAGAGGTGAACCTACCAATCCTTTAAGCACGGATACCGATGGAGATGGAGTGTGGGATAGATTTGATAGAGACCCATTACGCGACATAATAATCGAGATTAATCCTATCTACGGTCATCATCGAAACTTATGGTTCAATGAAGGAAGTCCTAATCTAGAAATAACTGTTGGACTGACATCTGGAGGATCAAATTACCTCTTCTGTACTCCGAGAATACAAGCTTCTGCTGATAGAGTAGTCCGGTTCTCGTGGTGGTGGTTTGGAATTCATAGATTATATCATAATCGGAAATCTTTTTTCGATACCTACCTTTATTACGCAAATATTGATGATGATACGCGTACTCAAGGGAATACTATTAGCTTGAAACTTGGTCTCTGGCAAATGGGTGGAGTTTGGGACAATATTCTCATTTCAGCTTATGCAACCTATACTATCGGTAATGTTGACCATCAACAATATCTAACGGTCTCACAAAGAGGTTTCTTTGGACATTATAATAATATGCAGGTTAAAGTCAGAACACTAGGACTTGATAAAGTAAATATCATCGCAATATACAATAACGGGACAACGTTTAATGGACATTATCAAAAACAAGAACGTATGAATATTTTTCAACTATACGTTACGGATTCAGGAGCTGGAACGCCTTTTGAACAAGGACCAAATGTAATTGTAATTCCAACCTCATTATTTACTGAGACTATTCTAAATAAATACGTTCAGGACGAACAATTGAATCAGACCGTCTTATACGAAGAGGGAAAATCAGAATTCATTTCCATAGAAAGGGATGGTGAAACGGAAGCTGCTTGCGACGATGTTGATTTTGTGTTCGTAAGATTCGAAATTTCCTCTGAAGATGCTATGGCGGTATTAAACATGTTGCTCACTTGTCTCCTAAACGATACAACTAATGAGATAGGAATCTTTTATAGTTATTCATCACTAAAAGAAAATGGCACGATGGCAGTGATGATGAATTTACCCAGTGCCGCATTAGGATTCGTTCCTTGGTTGTTTAATTACGATAATTCTGCTCAAGGAAGGGAACCTCGCACATTATTGCAATGGTTGGTGCAGACTATAGTTGCTATTGTAGAGTTTGTTGTAAGCATATTTGTCGCAATTGGACAGGCAATAGCTGCTATTTGGGAACAATTAGTCGAGTTCGTAAGCGACGTCTTGATGGCTGTGGTTGAATTTCTCGCTTTCATGCTATGGTGTCTAATACGAGCAGCTATACTAATTTTCACATGGCTAATGTTTGGTATAACATTACTTTTTTTAACATTAGCCATCGGTGCTATCGCTTTAGTTTTTTTACCGATTTCGCTTATATTTGGGGCTTCTATGTATTATACAGTTAATAAAGTTGGAGTAGATTTCACAGGTATTTCATTTGAGACCGGTTATGAAACTTCAATAGGATATTATGATTTTTTTGATATTTATGTGCCATATATAAATGCCTGGTTTTCACTTGGAACTACAAGGATAATTGATATAACCATTAAATTTTGGCCACCCGGATTTGAGTTTAATTCTGGTGATACTTCTTATCAAGAGATTTATCAGGAGAAAGGAATTAATCCGAATTCGAGGGGAATGATCCCAGAAATTAGTGATATCATATTTGATCCACTAATTAAAAACTTTGATGAGCTACTCGAAACCTCAACCGAAACCTCAACTGAATCTGCAGAGGCTTGGGAACCAGTGGAATTTGCGTGGGCGAGTACACAATTTATTTCAGGTCTGACTGAATCGGCTGATTTGTGGTCTACAGCAGTTATTATTGGAACCGTCTCAATAACCATGCCCAACTTTGATACGATTTCTGCAGTTATTAAATATGCACTTCTTGTTGGGGCTTTTGCCTATTATCTCTCAATGTTCTTTCTCCCACTTACAATAGCCAGAGATGTTCCCGTCTATGGTAAAGCCCTAAGCAATTATGAGTCTTCCTTTTACTTTTTAGGAGCAGGGATAATGACTATAGCAACAGGAATTAAATTTATTCGGGATGGGAAACACAAACCTGGTCAACTTTTTAATCAAGATTTGTGGAAAAGATTTGTTGCAATAATAAAGAACGAAATTAAACCAAAAGAATTGATTAAAGATTTTTTAAAGAAACAAGTAGAACCCCAGGGATTGCTAAAAACTATAATAGATTTTATTTGTGATTCCTATGGGATAGAAAATCCTATTACTCCTGCTATAGAACTCACCGAATTTATAGTAAAAGGTTACAAGGAGTGGAAAGATTCATTTATGGGTCTTGAGTACGTTTCGTATTCTCCCATGACAGCTATCCAATCTTATGATAGGGATTATAAGATATTTGGTTATGTTACAATTGGTATTGGTATTCTCCAATTAATATTGGCTGCTATATGCCTCATAAAAGCAATCAACGAAGAATAAAGAAAAAATTTTTAATAATTATGATGAACTAAAAGAAAATTATGAAACTCTAGCAGATATATTAATATCCCTTAAAATCATATCTCTTGCTGGTTCCGCGATAACAAATTATGAAAGGGATTTAATAGATATTTGTTGGCTTAATAATTTCTTTAGGGATTGTAAATTAATACATTCTCTACACTGAATGATATAATTAATGAACCTAGTGAATAAGCAATCATATCCATTATTATTTTTTTTTCTAATTTTATATAATTCTCTCCGAAATAATTCCGCAACTTTCTTTCTTATATTACTCTAAATTTGATGTTTTAGATTGTAGAATTCGATGAATCTAAAACAAATAAAGAGAAAAGAAGAATTCTTTACCAAACTAAGTCAGCAATGATCGATTTAGCGGTTTCAGCTTGTTTCTTATTTAAAATTTTCTGAATTCTTAAATCATTAATCGCATCCTCAAGACGAGTATCTAAATTTTTCATTTCCATCAAATTATTTTTATCGCCTTGGGTTTCAACCAAACTAATCATCGCATTATCTTTATTCATCAAATCCCTTAATTTCTGCCTAAAGCTTGCTTTCACTTTTGTTCTTACTATACCCCCTTTATCTATTAATATTGGCAACACTGGAGCACGTTCAGTTGTTCTACTCGTGTTAGGATCGACGAAATAGAATATGTAGATAGGAATACCTACGACTACATTTTGCGACTTCACTTCAAGAGTATAATTATTAAAGAAATTCTGGACACTTGTCATTTCTCTATCCTTAATAGATTCAATGTTAGCTATACAGGACTGCTTTTCTGTTTTAATTTTGGCAATAACAACTTCAGCTGTGGTTAAATCCTTACTTAAGCCACTATGTTTTGCTTTAATCTGTTTTTCAACTTCAGATTTCTTGCGTTCTAATTCTCTGATTTTTTGATGGCGACTTTTTTCAATATCATTAATTTCCCGTTGTACGTTCTTTCTTAATTGAGCAATTTCGCTTTTGTAGCGAGCAATTGAATTACCTAAGTCTTTATACTTTATATCTAAATCTTTTAACCCTTCTTCAACCAAGAAAAGATCTCTCTGATTAATTCCATTTCTCAAACTGTTGACACTATTTTTAATGTTCGTGACATTGTTATGTAATTCGTCTGTCTTATCATTAATTTTGTATTTACCTGACTTCACCAATTCTTCAGGTGATTTCTCAATTTCCTGTTCTTTCACTTCTTGTAATTCCTTATTCAGGATTTCAAGTTGTTTTTCTTCCTCTCCAGTGTCTACTTTTGTATCTCTTATCTTATCGACATTCTTACTGCCTTTCTCAATCCATTTCTCACACAATTGAGTAATTCTGTCACCAACCTTATCTAACACATCAATTTCTTTTTGAGATACAAAGTCAATAACTTCTTGAACGATGTTTGTCTGGTTTACACTTTTAGCTATTGGACCACCTTCAAGTAAGAAATAGGGAGAAGAATGAGTACCTAAATTATATTGATTAAGGAAAAAGTTTTGAAAATACCTTACTTCATTAGCAGAGAACAAAGCTTCTTGGATAACAATACCTCTTTTAAAGGTTTTAGCTCGCCTAAGATAAGTATTATTATAAGTTTGTAATGATTGGAAAAATGATACAGGATCTGCTCCTACTATTATATTATCAGGTCTTGGAGGCATTTGTGAGAACTTTCCAACATGTAATTTTTCCTGTTTATTTAATAAATAAGAACACACACATGCTCTCGTATCTGTCAATGGAATTAATCTAACTGGCCAAAAAGCTGTCGCTATTTTTGTTAACCTACCTAATTTCTTAAGACTTTTGCCATAAATTCCAATACATTCAATTATACCCATTGCTAATTCATTTAATAGAGATGCTTGACTACGAGCGGGAATCACTTCACCCATGTTAATTAAATATGGTACGACTTTATCAACCATTTGATTCACCAAAATTTTTTTATTATTAGTTTAAAAAAGAGTTAAATAAATAAATTTTTAGTATTAAGATTTTATAGCTATATATTTTTTAAAGAGAGTTGATTAAAAACCTTCCCTAAGTATCTCTTCGTAGAGTTTTTTAATGAATCCTCCAAAATCATCTTTAGTAAATAACACATTCAGTAATGGCATTAATAATACAGGGACATGTTCTTCTTTTTCATACACGGGGATTAATTTTATAAAACCTTTTTTCCTCATTTGGAATGCTGCTTGCCACTCATCTTTTACAGCTGATGATTTAACTGAATTTTCTGAACAAAATAAGACAAATAAATCGCTTTCTTTAAGAGTTTCCTCCATATAATCTACAATATTTCGCGCAGCGTCTGCCTCCCAATATAAAACTTTTTCAATTTCAGGGAATTGTTCTAAGGCTTTGACAATTCTCGGAATTTGAAAATATTTTGAATCTTTTGTTGAATAACTTAAAAACACTCTATATTCCTTAATTTTTCCCTTTTCTGCTTCCTTCTTTACTAATGGGATAACTTTTGCTCTCTCAGTTACTTTTCTTTTTGTTGTAGATGTAATACCTTCTTCTTTTACTACTTTTTTAGTAATAATTCCTTTTTCTACATCCATGCAATATTGGGCTTTTTCATTGGCTTTGTTAAAAATATCAAAGAAATCATATTGATCTGAGGTATCTTTAATTTTTCCTAGATTTTTATAAGCTAATTTGAACTTATTCTCTTCTATTAGAAAATCTACAAAATTCAATTTTTTTTCAAGTTTTTTGCGAACTTTTTCTTTTTTCTGTTCACTTATTTCTCTTTTTCCAACGGCTTCTCTTGAAGACATTATTCTTTTTCTTATTATGACAGAACCAGTAATTCCAATAGCGACGATACCAACAATTAGAATAATTAACAAGGTTTCAAAAGGAAACTGAAATCCTGTTCCTCCAGGAAGAATATTACCATCTATAGTATTATCATCACCATTATCTAAGTAAGCTATTTCATTACCCAATAATTATTTCTCTCTATTAAATTTAAGTTGGACTCATCAAGATTTATCCCAACACTATTATATCTTATTGTATTATCCGAGATTTCATTGTTATGACTTCTTAATAGATATATACCAGAGTCAGAATTACTATTAATTGTATTAGTATTATCTAAGATATTTACATAGCTGCAATCGATCAATAAAATCCCGTTCAAGGTATTATTGTTAATTGTACTGTTTGTTATATTTATATATTCACAGAATTCTAAGAGAATTCCATGACCATTGTTAAATGAACTATTAACAAGGTGTAATCTTCCGTTTGTAATATTTATTAATTTAATGCCTGCGTCATTATCATTGATGTTGCCTGAGTTATAAAACGTACAATTTACCAGGGAAAAATAAACTTGTGAAAATCTAATTGTTAGGCAGCTACCTGAATTTTGACCATTAATTTTGATGAATTCAATAAGATATGGATCAATTGATGTACCAGAGCCCCGACACCATCCCAGAGTAATTGCTTGTTCCCATGTGTAATCTCCGCCACCACTATCATCAATTATCAACGAATTTAATGGCCAATATTCATAATACTTTTCAATAGAAACTGATTGAAGGGTAATAATTCCTGATGTATCATTTGCGTAAAACGTAATAATAACAATACTTTTTCCTTTCTTATTCCATTCTCCTTGATCAATCATTCCTGTAAATTCACTAATCGTTATATTCGTGATCCCATTATCAAGAGTATACCACACCGAATCGAGGTTAGGCTCATTTATGGAAATATTAAAACTTGGTGCGGTAATACCAAAGATTTCATTATCACTCGGTGAATTAATTAAGATATTTGGCGCAATAATATCTTTCCAAATTGTTACAAAATTGGTTCCCACATTGCCAGCAGTATCATCCGCATAAAAAATAATAGTCACGGTGCCATTCGGTGTCGCATCCCACATAGTTTGATCGATTGTACCGCTTGTTGCCCCGCTAGGTGTAGAATTTGTTATCCCCCCATCAAGAGAATACCATACCTGGTATGGGTTAGGTTCTGTAATTGAGAGGGAATAAGTTGGCGCATTTCCTCCAGTAAATTGACTGGGAATAGGAGTGGTTATTAAAATCACAGGATCAACGATATCTTTCCAAATTGTTACAAAATTGGTTCCCACATTGCCAGCAGTATCATCCGCATAAAAAATAATAGTCACGGTGCCATTCGGTGTCGCATCCCACATAGTTTGATCGATTGTACCGCTTGTTGCCCCGCTAGGTGTAGAATTTGTTATCCCCCCATCAAGAGAATACCATACCTGGTATGGGTTAGGTTCTGTAATTGAGAGGGAATAAGTTGGCGCATTTCCTCCAGTAAATTGACTGGGAATAGGAGTGGTTATTAAAATCACAGGATCAACGATATCTTTCCTAATAATAACATATGCAACACCTGTATGCCCTGATGTATCGTTTGCATAAAATTTAATAGTTACCGTTTCATTTCCTTTTTTACCCCAAGCGGTTTGATTAATAAAACCTGTAAATCCAGAAAAACTATAATTTGTGAGACCTTCATCTATTGTATACCATGTGGTATTAAGTTCATAGAAATCAAAAATTGTAATATTATAAGCAGGTGCAATGTATCCAAATATTTGATTTTCAATTGGATAATAAATTGATACGTTCGGGGCTAGATCATCGCCATCCCGCCAGATAGGGTAATTATCTTTACTTTTTGCTGACCCCGTTATATCATATGGTGTATCGCCAATACCATTATCATCAGCATCAAAACCTCCATAATCATCCCAATAATTGCCTATAGTTCCATTATCCCATGTATTATTTTGATCATCGTCAATTGCATGTGCAATTGAAGGATTTCCTGTAAAATTATTAAGAAAAATAAGATTTGGGCTAGTAGTAATTTTTAGACCCTCAAAATTACAATTTGAGAATAGATTTTCTGAAATTAGGTTGTTATCTAGTCCAGCGAATTGTTGATCCAAAAATAATCCATAATTATTTTGATCAATTTCATTCGCTAAAATATTACAATCTTCACCATTGATAATACGAATACCGTAATTGTTATTATTAATTGTATTATTATAGATAGTTTCAAAAGTTGAAGACCATATGCGAATTCCTTGATCACCATTATAAATTACTGTATTTTCATAAATGGAGTTATACCCTCCATTTTCTAATAAAATTCCATGAATTAAGCTACCATCTACTTCATTTTTCAAAATATCATTGTAATATGATCCATAAATTTCTATTCCCTGTCTATTATTAGTAATTATATTACTTGAAATATTGTTAAAATCACTATCACTATATAAATAGATTCCTACTTGACTATTTCCATTTGCAGAATTTTCAATAATAGAGTTGTAACTACTATTTTCTAGACGAATTCCAAAAGAAAAATCATTAATAGTGTTATTAGAAATTATGTTACTATTGCTGGAGTCCAAATATATTCCAAATTGCACATTTGAAGTACAAGTGTTATTTATCAGCTGACCGTTATTTGACTTGTCTAATTTAATACCCGTATCTGTAAAGTTCAATATGGTACAATTTTCTATTATGAAAAATGCGCTTGAGTTTCCGATTAAAATAGCTTGTGCCGCTTCTCCAGCATTAAAGGTTAAATCTTCAATTATATATGGATCTTCAGAAGTTCCTGACCCTTTAATCCATGCTCTTGTAACAGCCCAATCCCAATTAGGAGCACTAACTCCGGTCCCATCAATATGGACCGTATTAGATGGTATTAGAGGATTGCCAAAAATTGGACGAAAATCTTTACTTCCAGCAGTACCGGGGATATCATATGGAGTATCGTCTATGCCATCTCCATCTGAATCTCCAGTTGAATGGTTATCCCAATAATTACCTACAATAGTGTTATTCCAATTATTAACCCATCCAGAAGGAATAGGATTATCAATTGCATGGATTGTATTTCCAAGAAAATAGTTTTTATACAAGACGTTTATAAAACCACCTTCAAGGGAGATACCCTTAGAATTATTTAATATATGATTTTGTGTTATTAAAGTATTCCCACTGTCTATCCTAATGCCAATATCAAAAAAACTTATTTGGTTCTTTAAAATTAGGGTGCTTCCACCTGAATATAACGCAATACCAATGCTATTTGACCCCTTTAAGGTGCCATTTATTTTATTTTCAGTAATTTTATTATAAAACCCAGCACCGAGGTCAATCCCCCTCCCACTCGATGAGACTTTTAAAAAATTTTTTGATATCGTATTATTGTTACCAACACTTAAAAAAAATATAACTCCATTACTATTTGCGGTATTTCCTGTAATATTATTAAACCGCTGCTCAGGAAACCAAACCCATTATTATTACTCAAGTTATTTTCAAAAATATGGTTATAATCAGAAATCTCTAATTTTATTCCCCTATCATTATTATTGATGATGTTAAACCAAACTGAGTTATAATCACTATTATATAATCCTATGCCTACTTCAACATTTGCAGTTACAGAATTTCCAATAATTGAATTGTTATTACTATCATCCAGATATATTCCATAATACCCATTTAAAGTAATAGTGTTATTTATTAGCTGGCCATTATCGGTTCTATAAAGAAAAATACCAGCATCGTTCGATCCTGAACCCGAGTTATATAATGTATTATTTCGTAATATAAAGTACACATTGGAATTACTTATCTCAATACAATTCCCCGAATCCTGTCCATCTATAGTGACATTCTCAATAATATAGGGATCACTCCATGTTCCGGAGCCATTACACCATGGTTCTGTTGCAGCAGTTGTTACCCATTCTGCATTTCCATCAATTGAAATTGGAGTCCCCGTAAGATCCCAAGAACTATTGTTTTTTAATAATGGTTTTTTGATATTCTCTAAATCATTATTAACTATATTGTTATTGACAATTAGACTGATGAAAAATAACAATAATCCGATAAAGCATTTTGTTCTATTTTTAGATTTCATTTTAGGATTACTCTTTATATTTGAATTTTCAATGGACTAATTTGTAATTATGATTTTATATTATTTAAATCCTATAGTGAAAATTACAATCTAAAAATTCTATAATTTTATAATTTCCTCTTAAAGATGTTAATCTCTTGATGGATACCCTAATCTCTTCAAGTTCGTTATAATGAGACTTTTTAATTCTATCACTGTAATCATTAAAAAAAATATTATTAAAATTATAAATACATTAAAGTCCAACTAATCCCATTAACAAAATTTAAATAACTTTAATACGGTGGAATGAAAATGAAAAAGAGGTTTTTAGAGGGGAAAGGTGCTCTGATTACCGGGGGAGCATCTGGTTTTGGAAGAGGAGTAGCATACGCTTTTGCAGAAAGAGGAGCTGATCTGGTTTTAGTTGATATAAATGAGAATTTACTTTATGAAACTTGTACAAATATTGAAAAAGAAACAAAGAAGAAAGTTGTTCCAATAGTTTGTGATGTATCTGAAGCTAAGCAAGTTAAAAAAATGGCAGAACAAGCATTTATTGAGCTTGAAAATGTATATATCTTATTTAATAACGCAGGCACTGAAGCGGCTTATGGTGTTGATATAATCAAAGTAGGTGAAAAAGCTTGGGATTTTACTATGAACGTTAATCTTAAAGGACAATGGTTGGTTGATAAATTTGTGTGCCGTAAGATGAACCGTCAACAATTTAAGCCGTTAAGAGGAAAAGTTATTCATACCACATCAACAGCAGGCGTTAATGTAAATCCATTCATTCCAGTTTATAGTATAAGTAAAGTAGGTGTAATAGCATTAACCCAACTTATAGCAAAAAGTCTTGCTCCTTACATTACATCTAACGCCATAGCACCAGGATATCATGTTACCGGGATTTATGGGAATAGAGAAGATATTATGTTACAAAGTATGAATGATGGGAATATAAAAACTCCATTAAATAGGATTGGAACTATTCAAGATGTCACTGATTTAATGGTTTTCTTGGCTTCCTCAAAGAGTAATTTTATAACTGGTCATACTTTTCCTGTAGATGGGGGTATAGGGGAAGTAGGAGTTCCAGCATATAAGTTAAAATCTGACGTTTAATAAAAGAAAATCAATGAGTTGTGTGAAATAAAATTATTAGAACAAAAATATGGTTTTTTCTTTTCAGCTCTTGCTAGAAATGGAATGATGTTCTTAGGTTTGATAGATTTAGCATACGATATTCAAAACAAATTCTAAATTCTTTAGGAATAGTAATAATCCTGATAATGTTAATTTTTTGACCAATTTTGATTGTCAATGCTTGGGTGAAACTTTAAAGCTCAAAAATTAAGTTTTAAATTGAAATAAATACAAATATAATTGATTGAAAATGGTGAATGAAGAATTAATAGCTCAACAACCCTTTAAAGGAAAGTTCGCGATAATTCCCGGTGGCTCCAAAGGGATGGGGAAAGCTACGGCAAAGTTATTTATACAATTTGGAGGTAGTGTGTGTATTATCGCGAGAGGCATGGATGCATTAAATGAAACTCAAGATGAATGCAATAAGCTAAAATCAGAAGAAGCTCAATTTGTAGAGATTATTTCTTGCGATACTACAGATATGGATAAATTAAAACCA
>JAHLWT010000185.1 GCA_019057775.1 Promethearchaeota archaeon | reverse complement strand
CAAGGTTTCAAAAGGAAACTGAAATCCTGTTCCTCCAGGAAGAATATTACCATCTCCTATTATATTATTCTCACCATTATCTAAGATGGCTATTTCATTACCCAATAAATTATTTCTATCTATTAAATTATCGTTAGAGTCATCAAGATTTATCCCAACACTATTATATCTTATTGTATTATCAGAGATTTCATTGTTATGGCTTCTTAATAGATATATACCAGACTCAGAATTACTATTAATTGTATTAGTATTATCTAAGATATTTACATAGTTGCAATCGATCAATAAAATCCCGTTCAAAGTATTATTGTTAATTGTACTATTTGTTATATCTATATATTCACAGAATTCTAAGATAATTCCATGACCATTGTTAAATGAACTATTAACAAGGTGTAATCTTCCGTTTGTAATATTTATTAATTTTACGCCTGCGTCATTATCATTGATGTTGCCTGAATTATTAAACATACAATTTTCTAGTGTAAAATAAACTTGTGAATATCTAATTGTTAGGCAGCTACCTGAATTTTGACCATCGATTTTGATGAATTCAATAATATATGGATCAATTGATGAACCAGAGCCCCGACACCAATGTTCTTGAACGGCTTCTGCCCATGTATAGTCTCCTCCTCCAGTATCGTCAATTATAAAGGGAGAAAGAATCGTATAGCTAAGAATTTTCAAAATATTAATTTCTTGGTATGAACTATACCCTCTAGAATCATTAACTGTAAAACGAAGAATAACAATCCCTGAAGGAACATTATACCAAAGAGCCTGATTTATTACCCCGGTTAAGGATAAAAATGTCTGATTTGTTGATCCAGTATCCAGGGTATACCACATGGTATCAGTTACACCCTCAATAATCGATATTTCATACGATGGTGCATTATTTTTGAATTCTTCATTCATTAAGGGGGAAATAATTGAAAATACTGGGGCATCCCACCAAATAGGTAGATTATCTTGAGATCCTGCAGTACCTACAATAATGTATGGAGTATCACCAATCCCATTATCATTGGCATCTTTTCCATTATAATCAGACCAGTCATTTCCAATTACCCCATTATCCCATTGGTTATTAGAACCGTCATCTTTAGCATTTACTTTATTGTTGCTTAGACTATTATTATATATAAAACTGGAGTTAGTGAAATGTAACAAATACATACCATATTCGGTATTATTAGCTATAAAGTTGTTAAAGACCACGCTTAGGTTGCTACTATATAAATAAATTCCCGCAAAATCGTTAAATTTTATCGAGTTTTCTGCAATTGTATTATTATTGCTTTCCCATGCCATAACCCCGTTCCAACCGTTGTTATTTACGATATTTCCTATTACTTTAACACCATGACCACCAGATACGTCTATTCCGTTGTTACCGTTATATGCAACACTGTTGTTCATTATAGTATTGTTATTACTTGAGGAGGATAAATAAATTCCCCTTTGAATATTATTAAAAACTGAGTTGTCCGAAATGGTATTATTCGTACTTAAGCCTAAATACATCCCATCAGAATTCCCATTTAAGGTGTTTCCAGTAAGGATGTTGTTATGACTCACTTCTAAAAATATACCAAAATCATCATTATTATTTACAGAATTTACATCAATGGTAATATTTTGACTTTGGATTAAACCTATTCCAACGCCGTTATTATTTGAACAGTCGTTGTTAATTAGTTGACCATTTATAACATTTCTTAATTTAATTCCTGCATTATAGAATCCTGAACCAGAATTAGAAAGCGTACAACTTACCATCTTAAAAAATACCGTAGAATCCCTAATTTCTATGCAGCTACTTGAATTTTGGCCATCAATTATTAAGTTATTCATTATATACGGATCAGAATAAGTACCTGATCCTGTACACCAATAGAATAGATTTCTTGCTTCTGTCCATGTAAAATGACCCCCTCCATCATCATCAATAATAAATGGAGAAAAAATCCCATCTAAATAATTCCATTTGAAATAATTATTTACACTTTCATCATCATAGATGTTTTTCCATGAGTTCCCAATGAATGTATTTCTTATAACATCAGTATTGTTGCTTCTATATAACCATAATCCAATAAAATCGTTATAACTTACATTGTTTCCTAAGATTGTATTATTATTGCTTTTCCTTACCCATATTCCACGATCGTTAAGATCTGCACTATTTCCTATAAATGTATTATTATGACTGTCAGATATAAACATTCCATCTTGATTGTTATAGTTAAAACTGTTATTTAGAATTGTATTGTTATTACTTAAAGACGATAAATAAAGCCCTCTTTGGTCATTATTAAATGCTGAATTTCCTGAAATATTATTAAAGGTACTTAATCCTAAATAAATCCCCCCCCCATAATTCTCATTACATATGTTCCCCGAAAGATTGTTATTATGACTTACTGATAGCATTATGCCAAAATCATTATTTTTATTTGCAGTATTCCCCAAAATCGTATTATTATCACTGTTGGATAAACGTATGCCGTTGCCGTTATTATTTGAACAGTTATTAATTACCAATTGTCCATTAAATACATTTGTTAATTCGATCCCCGCATAATCTAACCCTATCCCTGAGGAGGAATTAAAAACAGTACAATTCTCGATTTTAAAAAATACAATAGAATTTCTAATCTCGATACAACTGGTTAAATTATTACCATCAATCAAAATATCCTCTATTATATAAGGATCATGAAAAGTTCCAGAACCTGAACACCACGTTCGAGTTTTAGCCCAATCCCAGTTATTAGAAGCACTATCATCAATGATAATCTTACTACCATTATAACCATCATCCCAAATTGGAAAATTATCCTGACTAAATGCTAAACCTTGTATATTGGTATAAGGATCCTCTCCAATGCCATCGTCATTTGTATCACTACCGGTATAGTTATCCCAATAATTTCCTATCACCCCGTTATCCCAATCATTAAAACCTCCATTATCATAAGCATGAAGTCCATTTCCAATAAATGAGTTATTATAAATTAACATATTTTGACAAAAAGCATGTTCCAGATAAACACCATAAGAATTATAATGGACTGTATTATTAGCTATTGTGTGATTATAACTACCACCACCAGCATAAATTCCAAAAAGACAACTATAAACTTCATTAAATGAAACTGTATTATTATTTGCATTTAAGAAAATCCCGTATAAACCACCATATATATAATTTCTTTTAACTATATTAAAATCAGAAACGGATAATCTTATATTATTTTGCTGCATATTATTAAAATTATTGTCTACTATTGTATTGTTGTGAGAATTACCTAGATTAATACCCCTGTAATTATCATTGAATTCATTATTCTTAATATAGAGATTATGACTTCTATCTATATTTATTCCTATACACCCATATAATGAGTTATCATTGATAATACAATCTTGAATTGTAATATTAGTACAACCGATAATACTCTTTCTAAGAAAAATACCATAACGATTATTATTTGAACAATTATTATTAATTAATAATCCGTTACTAGTATCTTCTAATGTAATACCCCCATAGTAAGGGGGTAAATCGGAAGCTGAAGCATTAAAAACAATACAATCTTTAATAATAAAAGAAGCATTTGAATTTTTTATTAAAATACAATCACTTGAATTTTTTCCATCAATTATACAATCTTTTATTACATAAGGATCGTCCGTTGTACCAGAGCCAGAACACCAAGTAAATTGAGTCGCCCATTCCCAATTTTTAGATGATCTATCATCGATAATTATTTTACTCCCATTATGCTCATCCGCCCAAATTGGGAAATTATCTTGATCTCCGGCTGTCCCAGGAATAATACGAGGTGTCTCCCCAATTCCATCATCGTTAGTATCGTTACCTATATAATCATCCCAATTATTCCCAATTAACCCATTGTCCCAATTATTTGAGCCTCCGTTATTTTCAGCATGTACACCATTATTGATAAAATCATTAAGATATATTGTATTATTCGTAGTATAGGGAGATGTAACATATATTCCTTCACTATTATTTGAAATTATATTTCTCGTGATAATATTATACATCTCTACGATCTGGCCATTTTGGATATACATACCTCGATAATTATCATCTAAATAATTATCACTAATTGTGTTGCTAAAACTTGTTCCTACTTGAATAGCCGTATTACAATCTATAATTTGATTAAAAGTGACATTATTTTCATTAGAATAACGTAAATAAATACCACGAGAACTATCAAGGTTATTAATTGAATTATGAGAAACATTGTTTTGATGAGATTTGTATAACAAAATTTCTTCAACAAACGAATTACTTACGTTATTCTTAAAAATAGTATTATTATGACTATAATAGAGTGATATACCTCGTCCTCCATTAGAGATATTAAGATTCGATATTTCACAGTATTCACAATCAACTAATATCACTTGCCCTGCGTTAGAATAATTTTCTTTTGTTAAAAATTGTTTTTTTGCGTAATAATAGATCGGTTTACCATTTACTAGATTTGTTTTATCAATTAAATGAGAAGATAATTCGCTTAAAGGTTTATCATCTCGGATATAAATTCCGCAATCTATAAAATTGTTTCCTGAAAATGAATGATTATACCCCGTGATTGATATCTCTCTTGTGATATCACTTGATGTTTGTGTAAAATAATTCCCAGTAAAATTATTAAAACTACAATCATAAATGGACAACGCTCCATCCCAGTTATAATTGAAGATATTTTCATTAAAAGTATTATTATTACTAGAATACCCCAAATATATTCCACCAGCATCATTATTATTTATAATATTATTTGCAATAGTGTTATTCTTACTCCCGTATAATATTGAAATTCCATGAAAACCATTTAAAGAAATTGTGTTATTCTCTATATATCCATTGCTAGCATTATTAAATTGTATTCCAGACTCCGGCCACACTGCTCCTCGTCCACTATTTATGAAAGTACAATTTCTAATTATGAATGGAATTTCAGAATTTTCAATCAAAATACAACTTCCGGTGAATAAACCATCTACAGTAACATTTTCAATAAGATATGGGTCATTCCAAGTTCCTGAACCACTACACCAGTCATTATCAGAGGCTGTTTTACTCCAATTAATACTAGGATTTAAATCATTGATATGGATTGGGGTACTGGTAAGATCCCAAAATTCTGAATTTTCTAATCTATTTTTAGAATTGTAATCAAGATCGTCAAAAATATTTGAAATGAAAATCGTAAAAGACAGAAATCCAATAATTCCCAATAAAAACATTATTTTAAAGTTTTTTTTCATAATTGTCCAACTCTCAAGAGAATAATACCCTCTATTATAATTTTTAATTATGTCTTCATAATATTTAAATCAATTACAAAAAGGTATTTTAAAGTCTTAAATCTCAAATCAAACTGTATTAATAATAATTGTTGATATTAATTAATCTAGAAAAATGTATAATGCAACTTATTCTCGTTTTTGTGTTATATTTGATATGGATGGTGTTCTTGCGGATACAGGTCAAATCCATTTTGAAAGTTGGGTAAAATTAGGGAAAGAAATAGGAGTAGAATTTACAAGAGAGTTTTTTGAACTTTGTTTCGGACAACAATCATCTGATATTATTCATAAATTAGTTGGTCTAGAAGTAGATACTGTAGTTATTGATGAGTGGGCTGATCGTAAAGAAAATTATTATCGAGAAATGGTAAAAGATAAATTAAAACCCTTACCAGGGGTAATAAATCTTATAAAAGATTTGAAATTAGCAGGTTTCAAATTATCTGTAGGATCTAGTGGCCCTCCTGAGAATGTTGAATTACTCTTAACAACCCTAAAAATTAAAAAATATTTTGATGTTATTATAACAGCAGCAGAAGTTAAAAGAGGTAAGCCTGAACCTGAGGTTTTTTTAATAGCGGCTAATCTTCTAAAAATCAATCCTAAAAATTGTATAGTTATTGAAGACGCACCTGTCGGAATTGAAGCAGCAAATAAAGCCGGTATGATATCAATTGCTTTAACAACAACACATAATAGGAAAGAGCTTAGAGAGGCTAATCTAATTGTGAGTAATTTATCTAACATAAGTGTAAATGATATAATACACCTATTACGTATTTGAGCAGAACTGAATTTTAGTATTCAACCCAAATGGGACCCGCATAAGACATTCGTCCGTTTTCTCCTACAACACGAATTAAATAATAGTCATAGCCCCCAGTACTTAAATCGCTTGGATTAATTGGATTATTACTATATTGATTTATATAGTTATTATTCCCTTTTTTAAGGCAACCTTTCTCATAGGAAGTTCCGGTAATTGGTGTATTATCAATTATTGAGATATTAATAATAGGAGATGATGTTTTTTCGTTATACCATAACTTCCCATTTTTAATGATTTCAATATCCGCATTCCAATTCGGAACCCAATTCTGTGTCACAGATGCCGCTTTAGATTTACCTGCAGCTGGAGCACCATCTTGAGCGAAAAAAACGTTGATTTCTCTATGGTTCATTTGATTGCTGGCTCGAAATGTTGAACCATCTCCAACACTGGTACCATTAATTTTGAATATAAGAATTGGGTGCCCATGATCCGAATTGGCATAGATTCGTTGATTTTCTAATCCCTTGAAGACTCCTTCTCTTGTAAGATTATTAACATAAACAGCAGTTAAACCACCTGGATATGGATGTTCGTTTCTTGTATGCCATAAGCTAAAAGGACGTTGATGTCCTATGTATGCTCTTGTGTGACTTAAGCTATGACCTGGGTGACCATCATGCTCATCGCTGGCTACATACATGGTCATTCGATATCCCATGGAAAAAGCATCGATTATAGAAGAACCATTTGTATATTTTGGAGGTTTGTCAAGAGCACCTATATAATTTAATTCATGTCGCTGCTCAAATAGGAATTCTCCATGAACAGAAGATACTTCTGCAATTTTAACATATTTGGGATTGATGTAAGTCCAATCTTGAATATAAGCCTCTTTAGTTGTGTGATGAGGAAGAGCAAGGGCCCGAACTCCATATTTTGAAGTAAAATCATCAAGAGTATTCCACAGAGCATTAGGAGTCCTTATAGAAAAATATGAATCAAGTAAAGGTGACTTTAATAATTCATCTCCACTAAAAACGCAAGTATAATGACCCACTCGGACGTTTGTCCATTCTATGCCATGGAATGTCACAAATTTATTTGGTACATAGGCAGCATTAGTTGAAGATTCAAGCTTATCAAGCGAACCTGGTGAGAAGCGTAAGAGTTCTCCATGATCAGTAAGAGCTGTAAAATCTAGACATGCAATATATCGGGCAAAATAGAATGAATGTTCGGGTGTACCGGTTCCATCAGAGAGTTGAGAATGTGAATGAATATCTCCCCAAGCGATAAAGGGATCTGATGTTTTGTAGTTATCAACAGTAATAGGATTACTATAGTAGGTATTTCTAGTTCTACTATCATTTACCAATATATAATGAATACCAGGAGTTTTAATGGTAGCATCAAATACATGTTTCCCATTATCTTTTCCATCTTTAATTTCATAAGCAATATCAGATCCTAATATTTGCCCAGAAAACTTATATGACTCTGGTAAATCTACTTGAGGATCTACAATTAGATTATAATTAGTAAGATTATATGACTTAATAGAAAATTCTACTTCCCCATTATATTTTGCACTTAAACGTTCAAAAGGATCCCAAGCTTCAACTGTAATTATAAATGATTCATTAATTTTAACCATAGATGGAACATTCACCCATAAGAGCTTAGGGTTATTATCAAACAATACTCCTACATCAATGCTAACTGAAGTCCATAATCCTATAGGAGTAACTAAAATTATCAGTCGAATAGTCTTTCTACTTCTATTTGACAATAAATGATATTGCTGCACCCAATGATTTATTCTTTTGAAAGTTATATTCTTTCTCTTTAAAGTCATGATAATGGACAACAATATTATATAAGAAATAATGAAAATAACATTAAACCAAATTACCATGATAAGTGGTGCAACTTCCTTATAGAAGTGAACAACTATTGTGATTAAGCTAGTAGCAGAAGCTAGCACTATTCCATTTCGCTTCCAAGCAGGATCCTTTTGAGACATAAAGTATAAAACTCCGATAGTTAAACCTATTACACTCCAAAAATACCAAAAGAGTGTAACAAGCCCAAACCCATAAATAATAAGTCTAAAAACACGCCACCAACGTGTCCAATTTCCTTCTGATGATAGGGGTTTCTCTTCTATGTCTTTTTTTCTCATTAATCGAGTTTTCCTTAAAATTATTATCTGTAATTATATATGGAATTAAATTAATTAAAATTTTAAAAATTCTGAAATATCATGCTATAAATCTTATCCAAAACAAAAATATAAGATATTAGATATGAAAGAATGATTTAATAACAATAATCTTTTTTTTATGCCGAGTTGATTATAAATTATTAACTAATTTACATGAGAGAAAACATTTATGCTAACAACAAAAGAAGATATGAACGATTTTGTCGGAAATTTCCCATCTAAAACGTTTGCTGATGGTATTTGTCATCATATCGGTGCATTTGCTAATGTAGGTGTTGTAGAAACAACAGAGGGATTATTAATTTTCGATTTAGCAATCAAACAGTATCATCGACGGATTCTCAAGGCTATCCGTCAATTTTCAAACAAACCCATAAAATATATTATTTTTTCACACGGACATTTTGATCATTGTTTTGGATTTACCTCCATTCTTGAAGAAATCAAAGAAAAGGGATGGGAAATGCCAACTGTAGTTGCTCATGAAAATGTACTGAAGAGATTCGAAAAGTATAGAATGTTAGAAAAATACCATGCTTGGTTAAATATAAAACAATTTGGATCTATTGGGGCAAAAAAATTTCCTCCGGTCTCCGCTCAAGAAATAATTAGTCCAACACTTATAATTCGTGGAAATGAGAAGTACACACTAAAATTTGGAGATTTTACATTTGAACTTTATCATGATAAAGGAGAAACTGATGATAGCCTGTGGATGTATTTTCCAGAAAAAAAAGTTTTATTTACTGGTGATTTAGTCATGAATCCGTCTTTTCCTAATGTTGGTAATCCAAATAAAGTCCAAAGGTATCCAAAGCACTGGGCATTAACTATGGATAAAATGTTAGAAAAAAATGCTGAGTATATACTTCCCGGTCATGGGAAACTGATAGAGGGAAAAAATAATGTTGAAGAAGCATTATCAATTAGAGCTGAAGCATTGCACTTTGTACATGACGAAGTTGTAAAGAGAATGAATGAAGGGAAGTGGTTTGAGCAAATTTATCATGAAATGCTTGAAATATATCCTGATAGGTTTAAAAATCATAAGATGTTAAAACCGACTTATGGTTGTTACCGTTTTGCAATACACGCTGTATACAGACTTTACCATGGCTGGTATGAAACCGGTAATCCTACTGATCTTTTTCCTGCAAAAACTGAGGAGATTGCAAAAGAGTTTTTAAAAATCAACAATGCTACACAATATTTTGAACACGCCGAGAAATTATATTCTCAGAATAAACTTCAATTGGTTTTACATATCCTTGATATAATAATTAAAGGAAGTGAATTAACAGAAAGGGATATTCTTATAGACGCATATAATTTAAAATCCAAGATTTTAACGCAAAAAAAAGAAGAAGAACCTTCATTTATAGCAAAGAATGCTATATTGAATGGTATTCATAATATTAAAACAGAATTAAAAGAATTAAAAAAATTAATTTAACGTGAATCATACGTTATAATCGTTGACTTGATAAGTTGAATAATTTAGATGGAAGATAAAGAAACTAAACAAATTATTTGGTTAGCTGGACTGAAAAATGCCATTAAATTTAATGGAACGCCGAATAAAAAAGCCATAATGGGTAAACTAATGGCTTCTAGACCTGATTTAAGATCTAAAGCCAAAATTATCATTCCAATTTTAGATCAAATTATTGACGAAATCTTAAACCTAAATCTTGAAGAACAGAAAGAAAAACTCTTATCGCTAGATCCTTTAGCTTTAGAAAAGAAAGAAAGAATTAAAGAAATAAAAGAATTACCCGAATTACATAATGTTTCATCAAATAATAAAGTAATAATGCGATTAGCACCCTATCCAAGCGGAGCGTTGCACATTGGTAATGCTAGGATGCTGGTTTTAAATGATGAATATATCAAACGATATAAAGGAGATCTTATTCTTTTCTATGACGATACAATAGGAAGTCCAAAATCTTTAAGAAATAGCCCTAAAGCTAAATATGTTTTACCAGAAGCTTATGAATTAATTAAGGAAGGTCTAGAATGGCTAGGAGTCAGTTATAGCAAAATTTATTATAAGAGTGATCGATTAGAACTCTTTTACGATTATTGCGAAAAACTAATTTTAGATAATATAGCTTATGTTTGCTTTTGTTCTGCTGAGGAGTTCAGAGAAAAATACAAAAAATCTAAAAAAAATTGTCCACACAGACATCAATCAATTGAAAAAAATTTAGATGAATGGAAAGCGATGCTCAATAGAAAGTACCATGAAGGAGAAGTGGTGGTTAGATTAAAGACTGGTATGGATCAAAAAGATCCGGCCTTAAGAGATCAAATAATTATGAGGATTTCTGAGGCAGAACATCCAAGAGTTGGAAACAAATACGTTGTATGGCCATTGTTAGAGTATTCTTGGGCAATAGATGATTATAAAATCCAAGCATCCCATATTTTAAGAGGGATTGATTTAGTAAAGGAAGGAATTATTGAAGAATTCATTTGGGATCATTTTGGGTGGAAAAAAGCTGAATTGCTATATTATGGCAGGCTAAATTTTACTGGCATGAAATTAAGTAAGACACAATCAAGAAATAATATTAATAGCGGAATATATGAAGGATGGGATGACCCTAGAACCTGGAGCCTACAATCACTCAAAAAACGCGGAATAAAACCAGAAGCTTTAAGAAAGACACTATTAGATCTAGGGATATCCCAAACTGGAATAAATTTCTCAGTTAGTTGGCTTTATTCCAAAAATAAAGATCTTATTGATGAGATATCAGATAGATATTTCTATGTAGAAGACCCTATATCCATAGTTATTACAGGATGTCCGGTTCAAGAGTATATTGCTGAACCTCTATTACATCCAGCTCATCCAGAAAAAGGAAAGAGGAGAATCAGGTGCGTAGTTAGAGACTCTCAGCTAAGTTTATTAATATCGTTAAAAGATACTAAGCTCTTAGAAGTAAATCAAGTTATCAGATTAAAAGATTTAATTAATGTGAGAATTTCTTCTATAGATTTACATAAAAAAATTGTGAAAGCCACCTTTCAATCTAAAGATTTAGACCGGAATTTTACTATAATTCAATGGGTTCCTGAAAATGAAAATATTGAAGTTTCTATTTTAAACCCAGATGGTTCAATATCACATGGGAATGGAGAAGTTAATTTATTTAAGATTCCAATGAATCAAACTATTCAATTTGAAAGGGTGGGTTTTGTGAATCCTATTGAAATTAGAGATAATAATCTCTTTTGTTATTTCACCCATTGATTTTGAATTATATTACGGATATAAAATTTTTCCATCAGTTTTTACCGTAATCTAACTAAATTCTTTTAATTATCAAATAACACATCAAAATATCTTGATTTTTTTAAACTAAAGAATAAAATTTTAATAATTAAATACTAATTTGTAATATTGAAGGATTAAAATAATACTTATGATAAGGAGACGCTCAGTATTGTCATTTCTTCCGTGTAAAAATTGTGGGACATCACTCCCACTTGTTAAAGGATCAACAGCCCATTGCCCTTATTGTGGGGCAAAATCTTTATACATGGAGTCTGTTTATTCCTTTAAACGCTATTTGACACTAATACTGAACATTACATCGATAAAAATCCAAACTCGTTTAAAAAATAAAGAACTCGAAAGAAGAAAGGCATTAATTAGAACTTTTTTTAATAAATTAAATTCAAATTTCAATCAATATAGACATTTAGTCATCACTAAATTAGATGAAATAAATATTAATCCTAAGAAATTATTCTTCTTAATCCGATCTGCTGGAAATTTAGAGCTGATTATAGAAGATTTTATGCTACCTTACTTAAATGATGAAAAGACGATAAACAAATATAAAGAATATAGAGATTTAAGTTTTATAATTAATAAATCGTTATTAGGACTATACTATAGTTTTCTGGCAAAAAACTCGAAAATTATTGAAAAATGTTTAACTTACTATAAGTTAGTTGAAAAGAACTTTCAAAATATTGTAGACTTTTGTAATATCACTAAATTTGAAAAATACAAGTCAAAATTGCATAAGAAAAAAGAACTCTTTGTAATACTCACAGAGTTAACAATAATATTAAGAAATATTTTAAATAAAAATCCAAAATATTTTTCTGATAAATTAGAAAATTTATTAAAAAGATTGCGAAGAATAGAAGAGAAAAGCATTCAATCTTACAATTTATACTTACAAATAGACCAAATATATCAATTAGAACATGATACGAGCGTTTTATTAGAAAAAGTAAAGATAGATAATCCATTCTCAATAAAAAGTCCTTTAGAAGAAAATATAATATTCAATACAACAGAGGAAAACTTAGAAAAATTAAATAAAGGGAGTGATTGGATAAAAACTGTTTCTCAAAAATATCAAAAATATCAAAGAAATCTTTTGAAATTACATTCAGGGATATTAATACAATATTTAGAATCATATCGTGCTGAATTTATAAATCATAAAAATAAAAATGTGGAAAAATTTAATGATTTATTAGAAGCTATGATAATAAAAGCTTTTAATGCTTATAACACTGAAGCTGTCGAAGTATTGAACAATTTAAGTGATTTTATACATAATGATATATTTAATGACACTATTATTGAAAGATTTGAAATTGAACTTAAAGATTTAATACAATTAGACAATATCCTTAACAAGTTTATCCATGATTTAGTTAAGAAACATATACTTCCGAATCTTGAGACAGGGTACTATAATAAGCTAGTATCTCTTATTTCTGGTAAACACACTGAATTTGATAAATATATTCTAAAATATATCAATCGATTGTTTCAAAAATTTGATGAAATACGAAATAAAAAGATATTAACTTTAGAAGAGCAAAAAAACCAGTTTAATGTAGAATTAAAGCCTAATCTGAAAAAACTTATTGATTTGAGTTTTAATTTAAATGAGAAAGTGTTGCCATACCCTCTTTTTATTGATATCACATCACAAAATAATAAATTAAGAACAAATGAACCTGAAATAATAAATCTAACAATTGAAAATCCTAATTTGACCGATATTAGAGATATTAAAATTCACTTCTTCATGCCTGAATCTTTCTATTCAAAACTTAAATTTACCAGTATTAAGAAGTTAAAAGCAAAAGAGCGGAGAAATATAAAAATAAAAATTATCCCAATAAACAATGGGGCTTATTTATTCATGGTTATAGCTGAGTATCAACATACTAATAAGACTTTTTGGATGCCTTCAATAAAACTTGAATTAGAAGTGGAAGAAATCATCAATAATAAATATCATCCCATTATTAAAGCTGGCAAATATCATAATAGACTTGAAATTACTCGAGTTTTAACATATAGAAGAAACTATGCTATGTAGTTTAATTCAACCATTCTTTTTCTCTTTATATTAAAATGTAAAGTTTTTAGTAGTTCTATTTCTTTTTGTAATTTGATAATGGATAATAAAGAAGATCAAAATAATACGAAAATCGAAGATTCTTCTATCGATAATGAGAAAGAAGCAGTAATTGAAGTAGTATGGTCATTTTGCCCCGTTTGTGGGAATAAAATTCCAAAGGTAAAAAATCTTAAATTTTGTATAAAATGTGGAACGAATCTTCAATACATTCAAATCCATAAAAAATTTCAACCTAGAAAAGGTACAAATCCATATACTCAACCTTCAGTATATTCTGAAGAACCTTTACAATCAATTTCGTTTGAACCTGATAAACTCTCAGATGATAGTATTCTTAACACGAAAGAAAAAACCCTTTGGAGTACAGGTACTTCTATCGGGTTACCACTTGGTGCTTTTATTCTAATGAATATAATTACTGCAGGAATCATCGCACTTATGACATTTTTTTCTTTTGATTTAGAGTTCTTATTTGCTTTAATTTCAAATCCTTATTTTATAATAGTTTTGACGTTATTTGAGCTAATCTTCATAGTGATTCCCGTATTGTTTGTGGGTAAATATCTCCAAAATCCAAATTTAGAAAATCGTTTCGCATTATTAGGGTTAACATTGAGAGGGTTTAAGAAACCAGAGATTTCTAAAGAAATCTTATTAGGAATAGTGTTTGGTATAGTTGGTTTATTCTTAGTATTATTTGTGTCAGTAATTACTGAATTTCTATTGGAATTGATATTTAGTGTAGAAATAGTGCATAACGTTGGAGGAACTACTAGTGATGTTGATTTAATAATTTCTTCAGCAGATGTTTTAAGCATAATCCTTTTTTCCATTGTAATGATTTTAGTTGTTGGTACTTCTGAAGAAGTACTTTTCAGAGGATTCATGCAAAAAGGATTAGTCCGACAATTTGGAAACAAAGGAGGAATAATCGTTACAGCATTAATTTTCTCACTGATACATTTAATTGGAGTTTTTCTAATTCCTTTAGAATCACCGATACATATTATTGTATCCTTTCTTCTTTCTTTTCTCCCATATTTTGCTATATCAATTTTATTAGGGATTATTTATTATTGGAGAAATGAAAATCTAATAGCTGTAATAATAACTCATGGATTATATAATACTTTAACAATAATAGCTGCTTTCACTTTTTATGGTATGCTTTAATTTTTAATGAGAACATATTATGAGCATTCTGAAGCATTTTGAGTCTGAAGCAAGAAATAAATTTGCCAATATTGGAATAGGATTAGGGAACTCAGATGTCCAAAACCAAAAGATACTAAATGTAAGTGGAGATTTTCTAGTAAAATATAAGGTTAATATTTATTTTCTTGGAAACGAATCATCTTTCAGTTCAATACTTAATCAAGATTTATATCAAAAATTGAGTTCAAATATAAATCTAATTAGTTATAATTTTCCTGAAAAAGAGGTATTCGAGTTTTTAAACAATAACCCGATGCATGCTTTTATTCGAGGGTCTTTTAGTTCCAGTAAATTCTTAAAACATTTCAAAACTAATTTCGGTGTCGGAAAAATCAATAGATTAGCATTATTAGAAACTGTTGATGGACACCAATTTTTTTATGGACCAGTTGGGATTGACGAATGTAACAATCTAAAGAAAAAAATATCATTTATTAAGCTAGCAATAAAAGAAATGGAGCGACTCAATATGACACCAAAAATTAGTATCTTAAGTGGAGGAAGAGAGAATGATCTAGGCAGAGACGGAAGAATTGATGAAACAATGAGGGATGCCAATAAAATCGTTGAAATTATAAGTAATGAATACCCTGAATTAAGTATTTCACACGATGAGATATTAATCGAAAATGCAGTTAATAAAAAATCAAATCTAATCATTGCACCTGATGGTATATCAGGTAATCTGATTTACCGTACATTAGTTCATTTAGGTGGGGGGAGAGCATACGGAGCAATTTATATGGGGTTAAAAAAAATAATAATTGATACTTCTAGAGTCGCTGAATTATCTGAAATTAAAGGAGCTTTTTTACTAGCTTTAGCTCTATCTAGTTAATTGTTCTTCGAAAAAAACTATTTAAATTGATTGGGATTATTATATATATTTGTTCTATGATCTTCATTTAGGTTGTCTAACTCTTTCATGTCATTTTCATCCAATATAAAATCAAACACATCAACATTTTCTGCAATGTGATTTTCCCTTGCCGATTTTGGAATTTGTACGATATTATGTTGAAGTCCCCACCTAATAAGAATTTGAGCTGAGCATTTACCATATTTTTTTCCAATCGCAAGCAAAGTTTCATTGTCAAATTTACTTCCTCGGGTTAAAGGACTATATGCCTCTACCACTATATCATGAGAAACACAAAAATCAAGTAAATCTTTTTGATATAAGAATGGAGAAAATTCTATTTGGTTTACAGTTGGGACCGTTGTAAATTGTTCTAAATGCTCAGTTAAATGCCGAATAGTATAATTACTGACTCCTATAGCTCGAGTTTTTTTATCACTATATAATTTTTCTAAAGCTTTCCAAGTTTCCAGCCTTAAATCAGTCACAGGCCAATGGATCAAATAAAGATCAACATATGACACCTTTAATTTTAGGATGTTTTCCTCAAATGCTTTAAGTGTATTTTCATATCCTTGTGCATCATTCCATACTTTAGTTGTAATGAAAATATCTTCTCTTGGAATTCCAGAATCCTTAATTGCTAAACCAACTTTTTTTTCATTACCATAGATAGCAGCAGTATCAATAAGTCTAATTCCTTTTTCTAAAGCCCATAAAATTGCTTGATACCCTTTTTTCGCTGTTAAACCCCAAGTACCAAAACCTAACAATGGCATTTCTACACCATTATTCAATTTAACTGTTGAATTAATATCTAAACTCGTTTTCTTCACCTTCTTTTTTATTGGTAGGTTTTTTTTATAAAGTGATATATGAATACGTAATTTAATCATGTTCTAAAAGAATTACTATTTTATCGATATTTAATATAATTTAGAAAGTTTCACTATTTTTTCATGTAATTGAAAAAAAAAAAATATTAAAGAATTTATTTGAATAACGATTTAAGCAATAAATAGAAAAAGGAACAAGGATTTTTGCCTCTAATAAACGGGTTCATCTCAAAAAGATGTCATTTTTATTAAATAAAGAAAAAACTCGTGTGACTTTAATTATAGTCCTGTTGATATTGAGTTCCGTTATGCTCTTAGTCACCTCATTTTTAACTTATTTCATAATTATGCTTTCAGTGTATTTTACTTTTTACCTAATTTATCTCGGATTTTCAATATTATTCGGTAATATTGGTAGGAATAAGCTTCATTTATTTATTAGAATGGCTAAGATCCTTTTATCAGCTATTCTTATAACGTTCGGGGTGTTAATTTTATATCTATTTATCAAAAGTGCCGTGTTTACATATAAAAAAATCATTGTGTTGATGGCTTATCCGATAATGATGATTGGATTTTGTGGTATAGTAAAAGGATCCGTTGTTAAAGTATATATGAACAAATTTCGAATTTTAAATATTGTATTGGGGATGATAACTATTATTTATTGTATATACGCTATTCAATTCCCAAATGAAATGTTTGCTGTTCATATCATCTTATTATGCGTTCTACTATTTGTCAATTGGATTCTCAGATTAGGATTATACTTAAGTGAATTTGAATTGTCTTTAAAGTCTGTAAAAAATATAAAAATCGCACTATTTATCAGGTCTAATCCTCCTTTGAAGACTAAACTATTAAAACAAAAAATATCAACGATTAATACTTAAAAATTCGATAGAAATAATTTTTAATATCAATATTTTTAATATAATTGTATACTCATGCTTTCTGAACAAGTACAAATTTTAGTTGAATCATTAAAATTAGGAGACTTATCTAAACTAAAAGCATTTGTTAGTCATTTTATCGAAAAAAAAACTTTTAAATTATTAGATTCCTTGAGTAATAAAGAGAGAATTGAAAGCTACTATTACCTAGCACTCTCAAAATTTCTCGCATCAAAAAGATTCAAAGAGTTTAGCGAATTTTTTAACTATTCTGATAAATTTGAGATTTTTATTGATGTTAAAAAAATTCCCTTCAGGTTTAAGATTATTTCAGATTTACATCTTAGAGGTATTCAAGAGGGGCGAATCGGGAATATATTTGGAGTCATCAGATTTTTCAATAAATATACTTTATTTGATAGAGATTTTTCTAAAGAAGAATTAGAATTAATAGAAAATCTCAAAAAAGATAAGCTTTTTGTCGCGAATTTAAAAGATTTGTTTGGAAAAGTATCGAATTCATTAATTTTCTATGCCTGTAAAATCTTGCCCTATGATCTTTATTTAATATATGTAGAAAATGTAAATGTAATGTTAAATAATGAAGAGAGATCATATTTAAGAGGTACTTATAACCTAAACTTTTTAAAAGATTTTACCAACAGGTATGTTGTCTATGGACTTAGTATAGTGAATTTAGGTGATTCACAGACTTTTATTGATTATTGTAAAAATAACTATTTGAAAATTAAAGATCAAGATAGAATTAGTAAGTTAAAGTTAGTAAAAGTATTGTTTCATAATAGAATACACTTAGTCTCAATTAATAATATACTAGAGAATTATAGTAAAATCCTAGATAGAGAAAATTACAATAAATATTACAGTTTGTCGATGGTATTACTTGGAGGAATTGGCCCCCAAGGTCATGGTTTTACATACTCCACGCCTAAGGGAGAAGTAGTAGAAATTTGCAGTGATATAAAAGAAAACGAAGCAATAATAGTAAAGTATAAACAATTTCTTCGGAATCAATTTTTAGTTAGAATAAGAAAAGAATTGTTAAATAAAGGTATTGATGAGATTACAATTCAAGGACTACAAGATTATCTTTCAGAAACGATTGACAATAATGAAAAGATCAACTATTTTAAAAAAGATATGATTGTTGAAAAGATTCGTAAATTTTTAAATAAATATCATGAGAATTCCCATGACAGTGAATCAGAACTTCAAGATCTGATTACAAAAATCTCAGATGCAATAAAAATTATTTTAAGACCTATAAGAATGATAGATCAGTTTAAATGTAGAATGGATTTGGTCAATGAAAACATCCTAAAACCTGAAGAGATCGCAAAATTGACTAGTTTGGAAGGAAAATCTCATTATGATGTATTAAGAGAAAGATTTTTCTTTCAAAACGAGATAAATTTCTTCTTTAAAGATTATTCCAAGGAAATACATGAACTACAGAAAAAATTCACCTCTTTCTAAAAGATTTGGCAAACCATTGATGGGAGAGGGGGGATTCGAACCCCCGACCACTTGGCCCCCAGCCAAGTTTTTTGCCATAAAAATAAAAATTTTTAAGGTATCATACCAAGCTAGACTACCCTCCCACTATAAATGGGGTTTTATATTATAAAAAATAGTGAAGACCCTAAATTAAATCTTCTTTTCTTCACCTTTCATTAAAACCAATAATTTTTAAATTAGTTAAAGAGTTTTAATTCTTATTACTTCTAATAGAAAATTTATGTATTTTTGTTAAATTCATGAGGTCACGGAAACCTTTTTTAATATTTTGGCCCCAATATTTTGACGCGAAAAAGAGTCGGAGTGAAGGTAGGCGTCTTTCTAAAAAATTTTCGATTAATAAAGTATCGATTACAGATATTGCAAAAGCAGCAGAAAATTTAGGATACAATGTTGAAATCGAAAAAAATTATAAATACTCAAGAACGTGGGGGGAACCAGGAAGAGTGTTAATTAACGTAGAAGGCAAGAAGAAATCAAAAGTAATACTCGAAGTTGCTAAAGAAATTAGAAAAATACAATCAAAAGCCTAAAAGTTAAAATATGCATGAATTCGCCTTTGCCATGAGTATTTTTAAAGTAGCTGAAGCCACAGCTATTAAATATAAAGCACAAAAAATCACCGAGGTTTTACTTGAAATAGGGGAATTAACTCTGATAGTTCCTGAAATGCTTCAACGTTCATTTGATATGGCTACTAGAGGTTCAATTGCAGAAGGTGCGAAATTAATTATCCAGATTACTCCTGGTAAAATAAAATGCCGAGAGTGTGAAAAGATCTCTGAAGTTACTTTAAATGAGGAAGCTCAGTTAACAGGGCTCCAATTATTTCAATGTTCTCACTGTTTAAGTAAAAACACTGAAATTGTCGAAGGAAAAAAAGCAAATGTAAAGAATATAAAAATTCAGGAATAACAATATTTGGAGAAATCTTAGAGTTCAATGAATTAGACCAGTGTACAAAGATATCCTAATACCGTTCAAATATTAGAAAATATGAAATTTTAAGAAACTAGCATCCCATTTAGTACACCATGCTGTCCAGGACGGCTTGTTACTTTTGCTTTGCCCAATTCTGTTTCTACAATAGCTCCTTTTGTTAAGATGTGTCTTCGGTTTAAATCTTTTGAGGCTGCATTGCTTTCAAACCGTAATATCTTGACTTTTGACGTCTTATTATTACTTGGATCAGTAACATTAATATAATTAGTCGAAAACAATTTCATTTTCATATTGCCTCCCATAGTTCTCTGTTTCTTTGATTTAGTGACATTCGCTATAACTGTATCAATCCTAGGACGCTCCAATTCGCGTTTTCGCTTCTTTCTGAAATGTTTATATTTTTTACCGGTGAATTTGCGTTTAGAACGTTTTTGACTTCTTGCCATGAATAGTTAACCATGTATAATCCAATTTAATAGTTTAAATAAGAAAGGATATCTTTAAAATTTTTTCAAAAATTTCTCCTAATTATAATCCATTAAAGTAAAATAAATATAGAATAAATTGTTATTTACAGTATACTATTATCTTAGCGATAATTATATCAGATTCCTGTTGAAAGAAAATGATGGAAAATAACATTAATCCTAATCAAATGGATCAAGCCCAAATTGAACAGATGATCAAATCAGGTACAACTACAGTTGGAATAGTTGTAAAAAATGGTGTAGTTATTGGAACTGAATCTCAAGCTACAGCTGGTTATTCGGTTGCGTCAAAGCAAGCTCAGAAACTATTTGAAATAAACCAGTTTGTTGCAGCTACAATTTCTGGTTCAGTAGCAGATTGTCAATATGTCATAAATCAGCTACGTGCGTTGTCTCGATTAAGAGAAGTCGAAAGAGAGAGAGTTCCCGAGCCAAAATATATAGCCAGCTTAACACGAAACATTCTATTCAGTGGCAGAAGTTTCTTCCAAGTGATGCAAATAATTGGAGGCTACTCACTGAAAGAAAACTCTGGTAAGCTTTATGGAATTGATCTTTTAGGAACTTTGTACGAAGAAGATAACTTTATTTCATTTGGAAGTGGTTCAAATTTTGTCTTAGGCCTGCTAGAAGCTGATTGGAAACCAAAAATGACAAAGCTTAATGGTGTCAACCTGGTAAAAACAGCAATTTCAACAGCTAAAGAGCGTGATGCTGGTTCAGGCTTTGAAATACAGTTATGTACCATTGATAAAACTGGTTTTAAATACATTTCATAGAAAATTCTTGTAAACTACAATATTATTCTCTAATTTCTATGGAAATTTGCATGAGTTCATCATATAAGTAGATAAAACCATTTAAATCTTTATTTGAAGCATCCATGATTGTCCATATTTGGTTTTTATAAATCTTTGAATAAGAATTATCTAAGAATTTCATATAGTTACGATCAAATCCGCTAGGGTAGGCCCCTGAGGGGTGAGAATGAAAGATGCTTAATACACGTCTATTATATTTATTTTTTGCATTTTCAAGAATTCTAAATAATTCTTCAGTATTATCCATGAAAAATGATACTGGAGATTGTTCACTAGGCTCAACACATTCAAAAATTTCACCAATGTAATGATATTGATATGCTTCAGGATCTTCCTGAGGGATCTGATTAGGACGGGGACCGAGAATCAATCCAAACGTTTCATTAGGATATGAATTTTCTACACACTTTTTAATCTTATCAAGAATGCTAGTATTAATAAACAGAATAATATCTTTCTGAAATTTCAAATCTAAATATCTCCTGAACTTTATAATAATGTTAATGCAGCATTCACAGCAGATAATCTTGCTTTTTGAGGATTTTCCCCAGAGCCTATGACGATAACATCATCTTTTTCCAAGTTCAATTTTTCTTTAATTAATTGGGTTTTAAAATAAGATTGAGTCTCAATTTCTAATATCATTTTATCCCCCTCATTTAAAGTAAAAGATTTTGTAGGAAAGATTAAATTTTTTCCATTAAATACCAAACAAGTTGCTCCAGATCCTTCAATTTTGATCGCAGCATCTCGTTGGGCGATTCCATCTGTAATTTTCTTAATGGCATTTTTAACTAAACAAAAAAAAATACTATCCTTTTCAGGTTTTATGATTATATCTTTAAGTATTGAAGCATCTCCCTCTTTAACCAATGGAATTGATTCTTTAATCATCTTCAAAAAAGTTAAACCTTTTCTTGTTAAAACATGGCCTTTACGAATATTTTGGTTTTTTGTAGTTATGAATTCAGTTATTTTATTTAATTTTTTAATTAATGATTTAGCAGTACCAGAACCAATTAATAACTCCTTTTCTAAGCGATATCTACCAATACCTTCCTGATTTTCATCAAATATAAATAGAGCTAATATAACATGAACAATCTCAAACGTTGGTTTAATAGTTGGTGATGTGAATAAATTCTCAAGATCTCTAAACATTATTGCAATCAAGTATATGTAATTAATATAACTTAAAAAAAATTATAAATAAAAACGTAATAATTAAAGTAATAAGTTTTCAAAATTCAATTTTGATATCCATAAACTCATCCATAAACTCACAACCATTTCTACTATAATGACTAAAAAATTGAAAGTTACAGCACCAGAACCCATACATGAATTAGTTATTTTTGAAACTAAAGAGGAAAAACAAAGAAAAATTGTAGATCAGTACTCTTTTGAAGAAATAGATCAAGAGAATATGGTTGTCCTCAAAAATCTATTCGTTCCTTTTGCTGCACATTACAGATACTCTATAATCCTTGAAAATCAAAGTCTAGCACCAATTTCAGATGTAAAAATTAAAGTTACTTATCCTGAATTTTTAAATCTTACTCGATCTAAAGCAATAGTTCATCTTCCTGAGACTGTCACAAAAGAAGACAAGAAGCAAATTACAATAGAATTTAATGAATTAAATGAAAAGAGTAATAAACAAATTCATCTTCATTTTACACCTATGACCTTAGATGCCAAAGGAGAACTCCGAACCGTAGTATCTTTCGTAAACAACAAAGATTTCATACGGGTTCTAACTTCTAACCCTGCGATCGTATATATTGATAAGATTACTATTGAACCTAAAATAATTCCATCGACTTTCATTGGAGAATTTAGTAAATCACCTGGGATCAAGAAAGTAATTAAAAGTCTTGGCATTGGCGCGCAAAAAAAAATAAAAATGGATATGTGTTTTGATATTCTAGAACAAATCTTATTAGTACGGAATTTCCAATTAATTGCTAAAGATTCAAATAAACAAATATTATGGTTTTTTGGAGACGAATTGGAATCTAAGGCGGAAATCCTCATCATAGCTCAAATCGTTTTACGCAAGGTAGAGATAATCGGCATATCACGAAATCAACACATCCTAATCTCATTATTAACAATGCTCACTAGTGATTTTGAAGATCATTTTTTGTTTGATGGGATCATCAATAAAAGAGATGAGGTTTATGTTTTAGAATGTAAATATTGTGGAGCTATTCTTCCTAATTTTCCGAAGAAAGGGAAGTCTATAGAATGTAAAAATTGTAATTATGAACAAGTTATTTGGTAAACTATTAGAATTCTCAATTTAGAACTCTAATTTTAATTTATGTAGATTGAATTTGTGTAGGCTGAAATATGAAATATCAAGAAATCTTAAAGATTTTGGCTCCATGTGGTCTTAATTGTAATAATTGTTTTGCTTATACTAATGGCGAAATCAGGAAAACAAGTATAAAATTACAGAATCTTTTAGGTTTATTTGATATATATGCTGAGAGATTCTCATCTTTTCTTCCCGTCTTTAAAAATTATCCATCTTTCAAATCATTACTCTCATATTTAACTGAAGAGAATTGCTCAGGATGTAGGGAAGGTTCTTGTTTATATCCTGATTGTGGAGTACGAGACTGCTATAAGAATAAAAAAGTTGATTTTTGTTTCCAATGTAATGAATTTCCTTGTGGAAATTCTAATTTTGATACTCATCTTAAACGAAGATGGATTCAAATGAATAATCGAATGAAAGAAATTGGTATCGAATCATTTTATCAAGAATCTAAGGACAACTCAAGATATAAATAATTGCCCTTATGCAAAATGAAGGGACCTAGCTGGATCCTTTATTCCTTTTTTAAAATAGATATTTTATTTATGGTCCTATTTCCATTATTATCTGATAAATCAAATTCTGTTTATAGATTTAACCTAAAAGACTCTGACACTCACATTTTTAGAGAAAAGATAAAAAACTTTATGTCACAAACCTTAAAAATTTTCATGTATCAGCGTTTCAGAATTTGAATCTTTTTATTCTTATTTTTTAATAATTAATGAATTTGCTTAAATTAAAGAATTTGGGAGCTTTTTTAGTAATTTTAGCTTCAAATTTTAATACAAATGATATTTCCATAAAAAAAGCTTAACTTTCACGAGATTGATCATCTTCCAAACTAGATATTTTGTCGTTCAATTTTTTTAATTTTTTTTTCCATAACATAAAGCTTATATGAAAATCTTTAAATACCTAAAAGATCTTAGTATATTTAGTTAATTTAATTTAATCAAAAATTTAAAATGTAAAATTAGAACCAAAAATAAAAATTGGTTAAATAAATTAACCAAAAATAAAAAAACGTGGAGGAAAATTTATTATGGGAGAATATATTTCCTGGTCACCCATCAGACGGCTAATGAAGCACAATGGGGCAGTTATCGTTGCCCGGGATGCCGTTAATGAATTAGTCGATTGGATGAGTCGATCAGCAGAACAACTAACAAAAACCGCTTTAATTTTAACCAAACACTCAAAACGAAAGAAAATCACTCGTAATGATATCCTTTTAGCTATTAAGTACTTCTAAAAGGATTTAGTTAAGCAAACTACAAATAATTTAACTTTTTTTTTCTTTTTTATTTCTTACCTCTCAATAATAAGTCTTCCTTATAAATTCTTTTTTAAAGCTTTCTCCTTATACTTTCTAATAAAAATAATTAAATATCCTGCTGTAATTGAAATACCAAGACCCCATAAAGGAGATTTAAATATAAATATAACGCTCCCAATAGGATAAAGAAAACGAGTAAAGAATTTAATTCCCCGGTTTTTAAGTGATTTTTTTCTTATTATTTGAATTGTATATTGGAAAATTGATGGTGACCAGCAAGAAACAAAAATCAGAAGAATTATAGAGAGATTAATAGAATTTACAATAAAAAAATAAAACACATTACCTATAATTAGACCGATAGTAATTCCCAAAAAAAAGGAAAAGCATCCTATACAAATAGCATAATTAAAAAAATAAAGAACATGGTCATGAAAATCATCTCGATTTGGATTATGGTGTGCGAGCCACCTGATTATAATTCTTTCAGCTTTATGAAGATCATCTTTTTGGTGCTGCATCTTCATGAGATAATCTTGTATCTTGAAATTAAATGACTATTTTTTTTTAAAATCTTAACAATCACAATCGCACCCACCACAATCACAATCACTACAACCACTGCAGGCACAGCATGCCCATCCACCTCCCCCTCCCCCTCGGCTTCCACATACACTACCTACTATGCATAGAAGTATAACAACGCCGATCACAAGCATAGTTATCCCTGAGGATCCAATATAGATGGGTGATAGTCCGGTAAAAAAAAATATAAATCCAATGATGAGTACTATAGTAATGGCAGCGCCTACTTTATTTTTACCTCTTGATGGGATTGATGGAGGTATTGGAGTAGTTTGCGGAGGGGGCGCAGGTTCCATTGGAGCGATAGGTTGTGTTGGTTGAACTTGTTGAGGGGCTGCCTTCTCGATTAGTTCTCCACAGAAAGTGCAGAATTGAGCATCGTCAGGAATTTCTGACCCACATTGAGTACAAAACATATTAACAACAATTTTAGTTTTTTAATTCTAATTTCTGAATTAAATAAATGAAGTAATTCTTTGATATAAATATACAATACTCCATTAAGTTCTTGAGTTATGGGAGTAGAACTCTTATTGATTGATCTAACTTGAATGTAATCCTCTTTTTTTTTTTTGAAAAACTTTTTTTTATTCAGATTGTTATTACAATCGAATGCAAGAAGTTTATTCTGGAATATTTTTAATTAGGGAAAAAGGGAGTATGGGTGCTGTAAAACCCCCGGAGAACGTATATGTTTTAGCTGGTAATGATGGAATTATATATGATGCGGGTTATGGTACAAAAAAAGTTATAAAATATTTCATAAGAGAATTAAAAGAAATTGAAGAATACTATAGGAAACAGAATAAAGAGTTTAAAATAACACGGATTTTGGTGTCCCATGGACACCCCGACCATATTAGTGGTTTGACCCAATTGAGAGATTCCTTAGGATTAAAAGTTATTTTAACAGAAAAAACTGCCAAAATCATTAAAGATAAGAATAATTTTAATAAAAGTTATGAAACTGATGATTATAATGATTACTTAAGAATTAGGAAGAAAGTAATTCGTAGATTAAGAAATTTCTTTCGAAATTTTGGTTCAAGACTTTTTTATAACAGAATTTATGGGGTTTCTTTTATGGATGATCCTGATGAGATTATTGATGATAATTCAGAAATATTCGTAAATGGTGAGGCTTGGACAATTTTCCCTTCACCAGGACATAGTTCTGATCATATCTCCCTATATAATGAAGAAAAAGGAATACTTTTTTCAGGGGACAATGTATTGAGGTCTGTGACCACTTGGTTAGGACCGCCTGAGTCAAATATAAATGAATATATAAAAACTATACAACAATTACAAAATCTTCCAAATCTTAAACTAATCCTATCTGCCCATGGAAGTCCTATTGAGGGACCAACAGAGCGTCTAAGTGAGATCTTAAAACATAGAAATGAGCGTGAACAACAAGTATTAAACTTAATAATCCAAAGTTCTGAGAAAGGAATTTCACCGGAGAATATCATCAAGGCTTTATATCCAAAAAAGGGAAAGTTCATGCATCAAATAGCACGAGGTTGGGTTGTTCTTACGTTAAAAATGTTTGAAGAACAGGGACGTGTAACTAGGATTGAAGAAAAGAAAGTGATTTTATTCTTTCCTGTCAAAAAAAACAGAAATGAATAAAAAAAAATAATGTGAATAAGTTGAAAATAGTGTTTATCGGTGCCGGGAGCATTGTCTTCGGGATGAGCCTTTTAACTGATATCCTTACATTTCCTTCACTTAGGAAGGACACAATTATTACACTCGAAGATATAGATCTTGGACGATTAGACTTGATGTATAAGTTAATGCTTATATATATTATAAAAATCCATCAGCGATATTATTATTAAAAGCAAAAAATCCTCAGTTATCTATAAGATGCAAAAAGAGTTTAAAACCTATTTTAATGGGCCTTTCTTGAAAAATAACCAAATATTGTACAGAGACTATCAGAAAAATATTGTTAATAGTAGTAGAGATAAAAACTCGCTCGTGGTTTTACCAACTGGATTAGGAAAAACAATAATTGGTATTTTACAAATAGCAAATTGTTTAAAAAAATATTCTCAAGCAAAAATTATAATGCTTGCTCCAACAAGACCATTAGTTGCACAGCATAAAGCTTCTTGTGAAAAATTTCTCGATATTGATTTGGATCATATTACATTGTTTACTGGAAAAATCCCTCCCGAAAAAAGAATTCTTTTATTTAATAGTTCGAGATTAATCATCTCCACACCTCAAGTGATTAAAAATGATTTATTAAGAGGTCGTTATAATCTAAACCAAGTCTCACTTATTATTTTTGATGAAGCCCACAAAACTAAGGGGAATTATGCCTTTAATTTCATTTCAAGCGAATACATAAACACATGTACCGACCCGCTAATATTAGGATTAACAGCTTCACCTGGGAAAAATGAAGAACGTATACAAGAAATATGTGATAATTTATATATTGAAAATATAATCTTTAAAAATTATAAAGATAAGGATGTAAAGGATTATATTTATGATATTGATACATATATCAATTTAATAGATTTACCCATCGAATTAGTTGAATTAAGCACAATTTGGTACAACTTATTTGAAGTATTTTTGAGATTTTTTGTTAAAAATAAATTGATCGCACCGAATAAAAAATATTATTCAAAATTAGACTTCTTAGGACTATCTCGAGATTTGACATTCTCATTATGCTATGAAAATGGAAACGATTTAGAATTATCTGAAGAAGATTATTTTGAATCTCTTTATTATAAATCACCAAGAATTATTGATATTGTCAAAGAAAATCAAATTGAAATAACATCTGTATTTTCTTATTGTGCAAGTTGCATATCCATCCTTCATGCTAAAGATTTAATTGAAACTCAAGATATTACTCTTTTTAAATCGTTTTTAGATAAAATCAAATATAAAGCTAGCAAAGATATCTTATCTGCTAAAAGAATCGTTAATTCTGACCATTATAAACATATTTATTCTGCTCTTGAAAAGTTAGATCGACCAGAGTTATCACATCCTAAAATTGATAAAGTGAAATCTATTATCAAAGAAGAGGCTGAAGAATTTAACAGTAAAAAAATTCTTATCTTTACCCAATACCGAGAAATGGCTGAATTACTAAAAAGAATTTTAAAAATTGAATTTAACAATGAACTTAAAATTGAGAAATTTATTGGTCAAGCGAGTAAATTTGATGACAAAGGATTTCCTCAGCATTTGCAAATAGAGATCTTACAGAAATTTAGAGAAAATGAAGTTGATATATTAGTTGCGACAAGTGTAGCTGAGGAAGGATTAGATATACCTAACGTAGATGCAATAATTTTTTACGAACCCGTTCCTTCAGAGATTAGGTTAATTCAGAGGAGAGGGAGAACTGGTAGAAATGCTCCTGGGAGATGTTACATTCTTGTAGCGGAAGACACAGTTGATATACCATTTTATCATGTAGCTCGGAGAAAAGAAAATTCAATGAATTCAGTTTTGACTAATCCTAAACAATTGAAAGTAATAAACACATTAGATCGTAAAAAGATTGATTTTAAATCACCAAAATCTAATCGTTCTGAACTCGAGTTAATTAAGAATTTCCGGGAAAGAAAAGAAATGGAAGAACTTATCCTAGCAAATCGAACTATAGAGGATATTCTCACTAAATTAGATAATTTTTGTAATAGTGAGCAATATAAAACCTTCAAGAATTATGGGGTCACCTTTTATTCTGATTTGATAACAATCGATGAAAATATCTTAAGAACAAAGATTTTGAAGCAAAAAACAAAAAATAGGAAAACCACTAAACAAAATAAGCCCTATTTGAATAAAAATGTAAAATCCTTAATCAATAGAACAAAGATTATGAAGCAAAAAACAAAAAAAAGGAGAATCACTATTAAACAGAATAAACCCTATTTGAATAATAATGTAAAATCTTTAATCAATATTGTTAAGGTGTATTGTGAGAATGGAAAATTGGATTATAAAACATTTCAGGAGCTCGCTAAGGAAGAAGATATTATAGATAAGAAATTTTATATCCATTTTAATCAAGCATGTTTCTTAGGATACCTAAAAAAACAGAATAATTGTGTTCATTTTGTTATGGATTTTAATTAATCTAAGTTTGATTAAACAGACACATAAGGAAATAATATAATCTAGTCTAAGCTCAACTTCATTCATGAAGAAATCATGTGAATTCTTCTTTTTTATGCTTTTTTAGAAAGAAATAACTCACTACAAAAACTACAATAAGTATCGGTATTATAATCACAGCGGGATTCCCTCCACTTAAAAGAAATAAATAATAAGATATCGTCAAAACTGAAGCAAAAAAAGCTATGACACTTGCATATTGACTTGTGAAGTTTTTTAAGTGATTAAGAGCCATTACAACCCTAAAGTTCGTATTTTTAATGACCTTTAACTCAGCTTCATCAATTTCATCTAAAATCTCTGGATTTTCATAATATATCCCAAAACGAGGATCATACTTACCATTTAATTGATCAGTACTAATAAGATATAACAAATGATTTTGAATATTGGCTTTCTTAATTTTTATTTCATTATTTAGAAATCCTATAGTTAAATATTCATTCGCCACTGCTTTGATAGCCATATCAATATAGGACTTTAGAATTAAGCGTTCAAGAGTTTTTATTTTTTCACTTAAAATTTCTGAATACTCACTTATGAATTTATTATAATCTTCAAGGATAAACTTAGATATTTGATTAAAATTCCGAGTTTGTCTATTGAATTCTTTTACTAAGTTATTGACATTCCTATTTATATTTTTAATTTCTAAATTAATTTCCTTGGCCCTTTTTTGGACTATTATTATACTTCTCTTAAATTCCTTAATGTCGATATTATCTTCTACCTTTCTTTCTAAATTTCCAAGAAGTTGACTTAGTTGAATTTTATTGTTATTGATTAAGTTTATTAATTGTTCCCGGAAAGAATTATTCTTTAAAACAGTAATCTGATCATTAATTTTTTGAATTTTCTTTTTAAATTCATTCTGAAAGGAATTTTTTTCTTTAACAAAGAGTTCCCTCATTTCAGGAACCATTTTATTAGAATCCTTTGTTTTTCTAGATAGTAATCGTATTTCTTCCTCAATTCTATCTTGAGATTGTCGTAAATTCTCGTTGAAATACCTTTCCTTAATTTCAAAGTCTTGCTGGATTTTTAAATATTTCTCAAAATTCTCAGCTTCTTTATGAACCCTTGAATAATATTCTTTTAATTCAATTTTGAGAGAAGTAAATTGCTGATCAATGAAATTTTGCACATTAATAAAGAGATTTAGATTAATTTTTATATTTTCAATAGCAGCTTTACTATTTACTAAAATTACATCCAAATCACTTTTAATTTCAATATATTCATATCTTTTTTGGTTTATTTGAAGATCTCTCACTTTATCTGAGAATTTAGCAAATAAAATATCTTCAAATTTCTTTAAATCTTTAATCCTGTTTTGCAGCTCTAACATATTTATGTTCAAAGTGCGATTTCTAATACTCGAGTCATATAGTGCTAAAACTTTCCCTATTTTTTCTCGATTCTCTTTTAAAAGATTATTTTCAAGATAATTATTAAGCTCTTTATTTCGATAATAATCTTCTGTATAAATTAATACAGATTTTTTCTCTTCATTAAGCTCTGCGTTAATCTTTGAAATCTCTATCATATCTTTAACTTTTTTAATAAGTATTTTACACGAGATGTTTAATTCGTCTCTCAAATCAATTAATTTAATAGTATTTGTTTTCTTTGTAAAAGCCATTACACTTAATCTATTTGAAATAATATCATTGATGTATTCATTTTTTATAGTTTCTAATTCATTAGTGAAAAAATCACTGAATTTTTCCCACTGAATAATTTTTAATTTCGATTTGTCTCTAAAATTTTCAATCTCTCTTGAACAATCCTCTAATTTTTTCGAGTATAGTTTATCTGATTTATTAAATAAAGAGCGAAGGTTATCAAACGCAATATCCACATTTTTCACTTTTAAATTTTCTAATTGACCTAGCTCATTTTTTATTGAAGATAACTCATTTCTCAAAGTCAGAATCTCATGAGATACGAAAGCGTCAAAATCTTCAATTTTCGTTCTATTTTGTTCTTCAATTACTTTATTTTTTAAAGTCTGAACTTGTTCTGCTATCAAATCAATAATATTAGATTCTAAGGCTTCTAAACTATCTCGTAAGTGTCGATAAAGTAGATAAAGTTTTTGTTTATTTTTGATTTCTACTTTTATGATAGAATAGAGTTCTTTAATTTTTTTGATAATTGAGTTTAATAGGAGATCTGATTGCTTTTTTATAATTGAAAAAGCTTCTTGAAACTGATTTTCATTGATTTTATCTTTCGCTTTTTCTTCGATTTCAGTAATCTCTCTTTTGATCCTTTCCTCTATTTGTTTAATTTCATTTAATTTACTATTAAAAAATTGAAAACCGTCAGTATAATAGTTAAACTCAGTATCAAAAGCATCTTTTATGCTTATCCATTTATCGATAATTTTTTTATGCTTTTTAACGATTTTTTTCTCTTGAGCTGTAATTTGTTGTGAAATTTTATAAATTACATTGTCATATTTGTTAACGTTATGAGATATTGTATCTAGATCTTGGATTATATTATTAAATTTTTCGATATTATATCCCTTTTCTAAGGTTTCACTGAAAATTCGTCTAAATATGTCTAACTTCTTCTCTAAATCCTCTTCAATTATAATGATTCTTTCATTTAAATTTTCTAACAAATGTTTTAAATTTCTTAATTCTTCCTTCTGCCGAATTTTACCCCTTAAATATAAATCCACATCACTCAATCTTTTCTGTAAAACAGAATATTGTTTTTTCCATTGAGAGATTTCTGAGCCCAATATTGCTTGAATATTTAAATAATATAAATCTTCATTAAATGAGTTTTCAATGTTCTCATTTAAGAAATCCGCTTCCATTAGAGAATCTCTTAAGATAAATTTTAACCTTTCTTTCGCATAATCAATTTCATTTATTAAAAGATAACTATCTATTTCTTCTCTTATCTGAACAGCAACATTTTTTAATTTTAATGTCATATTATAAATATCATTCTTTATATCATCCAATTTCTCCTTTTCTTCATATAATATCTCAGAGTTAATTTCCGTATCAGAGACGATGATTCTTTTTAAAAGATTATCTACGTAGAAATAATACTTTGCTTTAGTTAAAAACCCTTTTTTAGCCCTAATACTGCCCTTAAAGAAATTTCTCCCTACCATATCTCTTATTAATGGAAAGACTTCTTCTTTTAATTTTAGTGGCTCTTGATTCATTGCTCTATATTTCTTTAAAATTTCCGTTAGTGAAACAACACTATTTTGATTGATTTGGCTATAAAAGGTTTGAAAGAAATATCTTTTTCCTTGACTCAAATTTCGAAGATAATTATTAAATTCAATTTCACTATTCAATACTTTTAGATTAAAATTGTAGTTGAGATTAATGTATGAAATTACTTCTTCAATACTATTTGAAAGACCAAAAGTAGTTTTTATTTGATTAAGGTCAATAAATTTTTCCTTTTCTAACTGCTTGAATAGTACATTTTCAATTTCATTAATGAATTTTTTCCATATAAATGAAAAAATAATTACCAATTTTGAAACTTCGTTTAATCTTAAAGAGTTCCAATTACCTTTATTACTTAATATATCATTTAATTTATGATTTATAAATCTATATATCCCTGCAGGATTATAATTTAATAACCAAGAATAAAGCTCAAGAATATAAGAAACCCAAAAAGTAGTATTAATATTATCATCATGATCAAAATTAAAACCACCACTTTCTTTTTGAAATTGGTGAAAATATTGAATTTCTTTATCTTTAACTTCCAAGTCTAAATCAAGAAATTTTAAGCAGAGATATCTAAAAACTAATGAAGGACCTCTTTTTCTATCACCGATATATGAACGGAATTTTTTATTGGCTCTTATATCTATCCCTAAAAGTGTAAATATCTCAATAACATAGTAGGCTGTTCTTGCCGGGGAGATATTTTTACATATATCACAATCTTTGTCAAGACAATGCAAAAAAACATTTCCTTTCTTGTGTAAGAGAATAAACTCTCTTATTTCACCTTTAATCTGATTTTGACCTTCAGATAATAAATAATTTTTTAGTAGTCCCAAATTTTTTAAACTTGAGAGTGCAAGATATGTTGAATAGATATCAGGTATTCGTTGGGTATATGGAGATAGCTTGAAACCAATTTGATTATTTTGACGGAATTCACAGCTTTTAATAAACTTTATTAACTCTTCTTTATTCGCTTTCTTATCTTCTTTAAGGAATTTTCTTAAAAAAAGAAACCAAAATACATTTTCTATAGATACGTTAGGTTCTTTTAATAAATTTTGATTAAAATATTTGTAAAACTTACCTAGTTCACGATTTCCACTGTAATAAAAACCCCAAATATCTCCCCTTTTAATATTAACAAAGGATCTAAATGGTTCTTTTTTAAATTTCGTTATATATGGATAAGCAGATTTCTCTTCCACATTAAGCAACTGACACAATCTCCATAATGATAGTATTCTTTTTTGTTATTAATGAAAATCTAAACATTTATTTCTATTGAAATCTAAATTAAAATGTTAAAATATGTTAGAAGATTTGAAAAGAAGTGTTTTAATAATCCTAATCCTTAAAAACTCCTTAAGTTCTTTTTCTTTTCTTCTTTTCTGATTTATACAAGGCTTTTTTGTTTGTATACACCATAACACCAGCAATTATGAATGAGATAAAGATGATGGATATAACGACCTGTAAAATTCCAGGAGAATTTTGAGTACTAACAAATATGACATATTCCTCAGACCACTCAGAATTTCCATTCGGAGAAGAATCTTTTGCCCACACTTTAAGAGTATAATTTTCTTGATTGGGATAAGAAGTTAAATTATTCCAATTAAAACTCCACATAGAAATCCCTGTTAATATCATAGACGCATTAAATAATGATGTAGATTGATTGGATACTTGAATTATCACATCACCCTGTAAAGGAGGGTTATCATCTGCTATACTTACAAGTATCTCATAAGTTTTACTGACTATTAATGCATTTGTAGGGTTAGGTTGGATAAATGTTATGGTTGGGGGAGTTGTATCATTAATAGGAACTTGAGATGATAACTCTTTATGAGTCGCATCTGTTTCTGCATCTCCATTACCCCCTCTCTGTTCAGCTGAATCTCTAAAATTAACAATTATATTTGAACTTTGAGAGAAAGAGATGGAAAATAATACGATTAGAAAGATCACTGTTTTAAAAACTTTTGATTTTTTACTTAACACTATTCCCATTATCTCTTTTGTAAGTCGACTAAGTTAGAATTAATTTTAAGTCTCATTTAAATTTTAAGTGAATTAAATATTATCTGCTTGGAAAACCCGAACAAACCAGAATTAACATTACATTATTTGAATATAAAATTTTTATTGCCAGCAAATAACAAAAGATAGAAATAAAAAAAATAATGAGTTTGAAAGCTCAATTTATTACTTATTTAAATTTGAAGTATCTAAAAGATCGTATTTATCAATCATTTCAAGAACTCCCATAACCTGCATGCCATGTTCGTATTGCTCATTGGCATCAGAAAGGTTTCTCCAACAAAATGGACATTCTGTTGTTAAGATATCTGCACCTACTGCATTCGCTTCGTCACATCGCAGACTAGCAGTTCGTAATGAGAATTCGGGATATCCTGCTCTTACCCCTCCACCAGCCCCACAACACATGGAATCTTGCTTTATGCGATACATCTCTGTAAACTTGATTCCAACATCTTCTTCGAGTTTTCTTAAAATAACTCTTGGTATCTCAAACCAGTCATTGATTCGTTTTTTAATCTTTCTCATATCCATCATGAGGTTCTTGGATTCTTTAATCATCTCCTGTTCCATATCTATTGCGAAATGCCTACCTGTATGACACGGATCATGGTAAGTAACAACTTTTCCCTTCAGTTCTTTATTAGGCTTGAATTTTATTTTTTCTTCTTGAATTAACTGAGAGACTAATTCAAATGCATGTTGTGTTTTAAATGGAAGTTTTTCTCCTTCAGGCATCCATTTTGGATAATCAATTGTAATAGTTCTATAACATCCGGCACATGAGAAATAAACTGTTTCTAAATGCTTAAAAACTTCGAGATTTTTATTCATTAGTTCTTGAGCAGTGTCAACAGCTCCTATCCTAAAGAAAGGACTACCGCAACATACTTCATCTTCAATCAGTGTGAAATTTACCCCTAATTTCTCAAAAATTCTAGCTGTAGCAACAGCGACCTCTATTTGACGATAGCTAGCCGTACATCCTACATAGTATCCAATTTTAGCGTCTTTATTGTTGATATATTTTTCTAAACCCGCATCCTTAGCCCATTTAAAGCGTTCATCTGCTTTACCACCATATGGATTGTTTAATTCCTTAACTAATCGATTAACTAATTCATGTTTTTCAATCATGGGTACTCCTGCTTCTACACATGCCGCCCGTAATGATTCGATAATATCCACTGTAGGAATTTTATTTTCACATTGGGCTGAACATTGACCACAGGTGATACATGGCATAATGGCATCTCTAACTTCTTCCGTAAACTCCAGATCTCCGTCTAAAATAGCACGGGCAATCCACATCTTGCCAGCATTCCAGAAAGCTTCCCATCCATACTCAATTCCCGCAGGACAAGCATCAATCATCCCTTCAAAAAGTACTGTACCTTGTTTTCCAACATGTTCTCCTATTCCTTCTCTATCCGGTTCGCCACTGTAAGCAAATCGACAAGCTTTACAGTGAATACATTTATAAATTTCCTTTTTAAGCTCTTCGAGCCTACCCATTCCAGTTTTTGACATTTTTTTTTTAACCTCTTTATTCATTTTTTCCTCAGGGCAATGCTAAACGCCCAGGATGCATTATAAAATTCGGATCTACGAGTTTCTTAAATGCTCGTAAATATTTCCAATACATTCCAGCTTGATAATATGCCTGGACATGGATGTAAGGATCTGGACGATAATTAAGCCATCCTTGTTTTAAGGCATATTCAGTAGTTTCTCGATTTAATTCTTGAACCTTTTCGAGTTCTTTGGGTTGAGTAGAATCAAAACAAATTATTGGCATGCAAATTGCTTGTCGACACCTTTCTATTGAAGCTATCCATATCACAGGTGGAAAACCATACTTTTCCATTGCTTTAGTATACATTTCAACGAATCTCGCTGACTCATTCCATGGCGTGTACCAAGTAATGAATAGAAAACCTGCCTCCCAGAAACTATACGGAATCGCAATTTTGTTCGGTTTCTTCATTCGGCTTGCAATTTGTTTCGGATGCAGCTCTTGTTTTATGATTGCTTTAGGATCTTTTGCTCTACTTTTGAAATCTTCAGCCATACTATTAATTCTATTAACTACATAATCCAACTCTTCAGCTGTTTGTGCCCAGCACTCCCAGTTCATCCACCACTGCGAGATTCCTATGTTTTTATAGAATTCATAATCATGCGGGATTTTATCTTTTGGCCAGCGTGCCATAACAAGATGATAGTTCCCTCCTTGGACCATTACAGTATTGTGTGCAATTCCAAATTCTTGTTTTGCAATTTCCAAAGTTAAATCTTGCATATCGTAAGGGTTTGACATGCCCCACACTACAACAGTTTTGTGTTTCGGATGTGGATAAATTTTCACAGCAACTTTAGTAATCACTCCAAAAGAACCTTGAGACCCCATTAAAAACGACCACATATCAGGGCCCAGACCGTATTTGTAGAATGGCTTTGCGAAAGGAAGAGCCCAAGAACCTGTACGTACGACATCACCATTAGGGAATACTACTTCTCCACACATGAAGTTATCTCCCTGTGGACCGACACTAGATGTGTATAATGAAAAACCACGATCAATAGCATCCCCCATAACGGTTGCTGCTGGAGGAGCTCCATCAGGAATAGGCGGTGCCCAATCAGAGTGGTTTTTTGCCATATAAGCCCAAAGTTCACCGTTTGTAACTCCTGGTTCTACGATGCAATAACGATTATCTTCATCAATTTCAATTATTCTATTCATTCTCCCCAAATCGAGCATAACCCCTCCGGGTTTTATCGTAGGACATGCAAATCCTCCTGATAAACCACCCGAAACAGGGCTAACTGCAATTTTCTCTTGAGAACAATATATTAAAATCTTACGAATTTCTTCAACGTACTTCGGACGTACAACAATATCTGGAATCTGTGATTCCAACCCCATTACTGATTTTGCCAAGTAGGATGCAGTAATAGCTTTATTATTTGTAGCATATTCTTTACCTACGATACCTACCATCGCTTCAAGATCTTTCGAATCTGGTAATTTATAGCTCATTATTTCCAACTTTTAATTAATCTTCTTATTTTTGATTTTCTATAATTGAATTTATTATCTTGGTAAATTATGTACTGAATTTTAAATTTTCTTATATCTTTTAAATAAATAGTATGGTTTTTACAAATGGATTATGTACTATTAAAAGTATTTCCAAAATGCATAAAAAAAGAACTGCTCTCCAATAAGACAGTTATCGGAGATCAATTAAATTTCTCAATTTCTCATTTAAATAATACACAATTCTTCTACAGCAGGGATCATTGAGTTTTTCGCCCGTCTTTTATCTTTTTTAATAAATTCGAGAAAAATTTCATTAGATTCATCAATAAACTCCCAGAATTCTTCATAAATTTCTTTAAAACTCAGTTTCTTACCTTTTAAAGAGATTTCTTGTTTTAAGGTCTGATCTTTTATATCATTATTATTATTTATAGGAATATGTTTTACTTTGTTTCCTTCAAGAGTGATATTTTCAAAGTTATGTTTGTGTTGACTCTCATTTTGTTTAAAAACTTTTATTCCATTCCGTAATTTGCTTGAACTTTCTTGTTCCAGTTCAAGATCGACTTTCTGATATCCTCGAATTTGAAAACTTTTATCTAAAAAAAACTGAAAGTGATGCTGACAAATTAATCCTTTATGTATTGAAACAGTCGTTAAAGGAGAAGTTTTCTTTAATCTTGATTCGGGTAATCCAATTATTTCTCTTGTTTTACAAATAGGGCATACCACTTGAAATTTATGTGTTTTCGCATATGCAATCATTAGGATTCTCACATCATAAAATTAAAATATGGGACTATAACTGTTTCCAAAAAGAAATATTTAAACTTCGGTAATTCTCCACTTTTGTTTACTTCTTTATTTAACAATTATATAGCTTTTTACCGAATCTTTAAGTTCAATTAAAAATTTTCTTAAATATCATTCTTATTTTAATTTTACTTTAATTAAGGGTAAACCGTATGTCAGAAATGGATGTGTTTTTCGATCCGAAATCAGTCGCTATAATTGGAGCATCAGATACTTACAAATTCGGATATGCCACAACTAAATACTTACTAGATTCTAAATTTAAAACTTATCCTATAAATGTTAAGAGAGAGGAAATTCATGGCCATAAAGCGTATAAGAATATTAAAGATGTCCCGGATGATATAGAATTAGCAATAATAATAATTGGAAATGAACACGTTCTCCAAGCTGTAAAGGATTGTATAGAGAAAGGCGTTAAGTGTATAATCATTGAAGCTGCTGGGTTCGCTGAAACGGGGATAGAGAAATATATAAACTTACAAGAAGAAATTGCAGAACTTGCAAAAAGAGCAAAAATTCGGATTATCGGTCCAAATTGCATCGGTTTAACTAATTACTATAATGAATTTACTACCGGTGATATGGATTTTGATACTGCATCGAGAGGCCAAGTATCAGTTATAGCTCAATCGGGTGTACTTGGCAATATATTCATTGATTGGGCAATCGATCAAGGCATTGGTTTTTCTAAAACAGTGACAATTGGGAATATGTTGGACGTGGATGAGGTCGATCTTTTACAATATTTAAATCGAGATAGTGAGACTAAAGTAATAACTCTGTATTTAGAAGGTACGAAACGTGGAAAAGAGTTAATGAATACACTAGGAAACATGAAAAAACCCGTTGTAATCCTTAAAAATGGGAGGACTGATATCGGGTCGAGAGCTGTAAACAGCCATACAGGCTCTATAGCAGGTGATGATAAAATTTATGAAGCAGTTTTTAACCAAAACCCAAGAGTCTTTAGAGTTAATAATTTTTACGAAATGTTTAACACAGCTCAAGTTTTTGCCACTCAACCTTTACCAGAAGGAAAAAATATTGCTATTATTACAGGTTCAGGTAGTTTAGGAGCTTTGGCTTGTGATGAGATTGAAAAACAGGGGTTAAAACTTGCTGATTTGAGTGAGACAACAATCACTAAAATAAGAGCAGTAATCCCAAATTGGGTCTCGATACGAGGTACTATTGATCTAGGACCATCTCTATTTGAAACATTCATCCCTTCTGCTACAGCTGTTTTTGAAGATGACAACGTTGATAGCATTTTATACATCTTTTCAGTTCCTAGATGGCCACTTCAGATGATGGGAAAAATGGCATTGAATACTATAACAGAACATTTTAAACGTGTATTGAACTTAGTTAAACAACACCAAAAACCATTTGTTTGCGTCTGTTTCGGATCAAGATGGACGTTTGATTTTCTTAAAAAAACCACGCATTCATCCAATTCTGAATTCAAAATTCCATTAATGACTCGAATAAAACATGCTATCAAAGCATTTAAATTCATGTATGAGTTTAAACAATCACTTTTAGATGGTAAAGGTGATTAAATATTTTTCATACATGCTTTTTTTAAAATTGATTTAAATTAATGTATAAAAATTGGACTCCAAATTTTTTTAATTCAAGCAAAATCTCCTTTTAATTAAGAAAAAATTAAAATTTTCGAGTGATAAAAAATGCATGAAGGTCAAATGTTTAGTATGTATTGGCAAGAAATTGTTGATTGGTTTGTAGTACAGCCTATATACGGTCAAATCTTAATTTTGGTAGGTGTTATTGCATTATTAGCGCTTGCGGTAGTCATTGTGTATTATGTATTAAAAGGAGTTGCTTATTTAGTCTACTACATCTTAAAAGGCGTTTATTATCTATTGAAAGGAATAGGTCTCCTGATTTATAAGATATTCGAAGGATTATATTATAATATTTCAGGAAAACCTAAACCAGGTACACCACAACAGCAAAATCAACCGCAAATCAGTAAGACTGTAATACAGACTGTACCAATTCAGAAAAGCTTTCAAGATGTACAACCTGAAGTTACATTTTGTAGTGAATGTGGAAACAAGTTTTCAAATTCTATGCTTAATACCTTATCTGAAAACAATGTTGTCTATTGTATACACTGTGGAAAAGGATTTCACGCAAATTCGACTGTTATTGAAGTCTAATAAACTTTTTTTTATTTCTTCTTTATATATTGAACTCTGACTATTTTTTAAAAGAAGTAGTCCATAAGATCATATAAATCTAATAATTTTTCTATAGTAAGTAGGGCGAATGCTTTTAATTCTTCAATAGTTTTATTTAGAAGAGATTTTTGGTCTTTCCAAAAGATCGTAAAAGCCATTTCGAGATATTTTCCATAGATTAATACACCCTCTTCAAAACCAGAATCAGCTTCAATAGTAATAGTTCCAAAAGTATTGACAGCATCATTTTCAATTAAATACTCAATCAGTTTAGTATAAAATTTCGAACTCATGAATGATCTTGCCATGACACTGGCTACTTTATGTTCAAATCCCCTTCCCTGCTTTCGAGGTACTTTTATATGATAAAATTTAATTGTTTTATCTAATTCATTTATCTTTTCTTGAGCACTTCCGAGAAATTGTTCATTTTCAGAGATATCTCCTTCAATGTTATCAATTTTTTGAGATCCTCTATGCCTCCCGTTTACATCTATGTAAGCAATAAAAGGAGCGCAATTATCGCCATCCGGATGATTTTTCATTAATAGACTGAATAGACCACTTTTTTTTTGATAGTCTATTTGCCTAGAAAAACTCTTTTTACAATAAGGACATATAAAATTAACAAGCTGTGCATCATCCGAAACAGTCATTTTCTGTCATACTCTTAATCAACTGAGACCTTATAAATTTTAACAAATAGAAAATCATTAAAAAAATTATACAAAAATGAGCACCTCAAGTATCAAATATAAAATATTAATCAAAAACTTTTTCAAATAAAACTACACCGAATGGTTCACCTTCATAATATGAAAATCCTAAATCTTCTATAAGATTGGCAATTTCAGGAGAACAAAATACTTCAAAATGCTGATTTTTTTCATTATTGAGCTCTTCTTGAAGAATATATTGAATAGAATCATATACTTTCTCCGGTTCTCCATATGCTATAATCCACACTTCATCATCTCGTGGACTTTCTTGATTTGAAGATGCTTTAATGTTAATCTTTTGCAGTATTACCTCAGAATTGTGAATAAACCAGGCACCATTTTCATCTGAAATTAAATTTAATGGATAATAAGACCAACCCATACAAATTTCAATCCCAGGACCGATCTCAAAGGCTTTATATGCTTCTTTTGCTTCTTCTGCTGAAATTTTTCTAATTTCAATTGGTGGGTTTCCCTTTAGTTTAATATCTAATCTGTCAGCGTCTAAGACATTCATACTTTTCTTTTTTTTAAACCCAAAGTATTCTGCTAGAGATATTGATCCATAATTTTTTGAAGAAGTATCGTATTGAGCGACTTTAGCTCCTGCCTTATATGCATAATCTATAGCATAACTCAACTGTTTTCTACCAATACCTTGACGTTGATAAGAAGCTTTTATTCTTCCACCTTCTAACCAAGCAATATCTTTATTATAAAACTTAACTCTTCCAAATCCAACCATATCTGTTTTTTGTTCATCCTTAAATGTTCCGTAATTCATACAATTTTTCTCTTGGAGCCATGCCTCAATAACATCTGGAATGTAATCATAACCATCCCAAATATCTTTACTAATTTCTTTAACAGCGGGAATATCATCACTCGTGAGTTCTCTGAAATATACTTTCATTCTATCACCGATATAATTATGAATAATAAGAGAATTTGGAATTTAGATTTTTTGAATTAATTTTATATATTGATATATCAATATTGATAGTATTAAAATTCGATAAATTTCTGAAAAATTTTTAAAAAATGATCAAAAATGACTGAAAAAATGATGGAAAGTAGCCCTTATTCAGAAAAAATATGGTTAAAATCATATGATAAACATGTAAAACCTGAAATTGACTTGGAGATATATTCTATAGCAGAAATGTGGAAAAGAACAGTGAAAAATTATCCAAACAGTCTCTGTTATGATTTTCAAGGGGCAAAGGCAACTTTTCAAGAAACTGATAAATTTATTAATAGTTTTGCAAACTTTCTTGTTGAAAATGGTCTTAAAAAGGGAGATCTTGTGGCTATTAATTTACCGAACCTCCCTCAATTTATTGTAGCGTTATTTGGTGCTTTTTCTGCTGGATGTGCTGCTACAGGAATGAATTTTCTCTTACAACCAAATGAAATTGTATATCAGTTAAAAGACTCTGGAGCGGTTGTTATAATTACAACTGATGCTTTTTATGAAGAAAAAGTTAGAAAAGCTTTACAGGCAGGAGAAACGAACGTAAGAATAGTAATTACTACTAATGTTGCAGATATGTTAGAGTTAGAACCCAGCATGAAAGAAAAATTGATAAAAATTGGAAAAATTCCTATCGGAAAAGTTGAACCACTAGATGGAATGAAGTTTTCTGACTATAATAAAGTATTAGAACAATCTCCAAGTGATAAACCTCCCGCTATAAAAATCGATCCAGATGATGTATTATTACTTCAATATACTGGTGGAACAACAGGACCTCCGAAAGGAGCAATATTGACTCATCGGAATTTGATCTCTCTCATGCAAATAGTAAATCATTGGTTTGAGCCAGGTACAAACCCCGGAAATGACACATACATTTCAGGATTTCCCTTCTTCCACTTGGCTGGACTTCAATTTTGCCTTCAGACGACATTTATGGGAGCTACACAAATTTTAGTTCCCGATCCGAGAGATACTAACTATATGATAAGTAAAATAAAAGAATATGAGGATAGAATATCACTATTTTATAACGTGCCTACTCTTTATCTTTTACTTTTAAAAAATCGTAGGTTCAAAAAATTAGATTTAAGTAATGTACAAGGTTATCTTTCAGGAGCTGCTCCTTTTCCTACAGAAAGTATTAAAGAATTCGAGGGGATAGTTGGTAAAGGAAAAGTAATTGAAGCTTATGGCATGACAGAAAACTCCCCGGGGGTAACGATGAATCCTTATCTTGGACCAAAGAAAATTGGTACTGTGGGTGTTCCTCTTCCTAATACAGAGTTAAAAATTGTTGATGTTTCAGATAGAAATAAAGAAGTTCAAATAGGAGTAGCTGGAGAAATTGCTATAAAAGGGCCCCAAACTTTTCAAGGTTATTGGAATAAACCTAAAGAAACTGAAAACGCACTTGTAGATGGATGGTTCTATTCTGGGGATGTAGGGGTAATGGACGAAGATGGTTATATCACTATAGTTGATAGAACAAAAGATATGATCATTGTTTCCGGCTTTAAAGTCTTTAGTGTTGAGGTTGATGATAAGTTGAACAAACACCCCGCAATAGAACTTTGTTCGAGCGTAGGAATTCCTGATCCAGATAGACCCGGTTCTGAGATAGTAAAATTATACGTTCTGTTAAAAAAGGGATTTGAAGCATCCGACGAAACAAAAGCAGATATTTTACAATTTGCAAAAGAAAATTTAGCTAAATATAAAGTACCTAAAATTATTCAGATTCTAAAAGAGCTTCCTTTAACCTCAATTGGTAAAGTAGATAAAAAATTACTAAGAACTAAGTAACATAATTATCATTTTTTTCTTATTTTAATTACTATTTCATTAAATTCTAACACTTTAGATCTTCTCCTTTCTAAAATATCTTTTATAGAGGTTGTAATAAAACAGGAATGCTAGAGAAGTATGAATTATAATACAAGTAATAAGACCTAACGTTAAAAAAATATAACCATTAAATAATCCCAATAAAAAAGAATTGATAAGGTATATTACAGAAATTCTTAAATCCTTATAAACAAACCATGTATGAATGTGATAGAGTGAAAAAATTAAGCTAGATATAAAAATCCCTAGAATTATTTGCAACTTTACAGTGCGGATGAAGAGATTTATTAGATAATTTCTAAAAATTAATTCTTCCATAATCATCGTTATCAGAAAGAGAGAAAATATAGGTAACCTATTTCTTTTTTCAATTAAAACATCAATAACATCATGTTTCTTAATAATATCAAGACTATCTTTAGTAAAACCAAACATATCAATTAATTCCCCTATTGATAGAAGTACTAATAATCCCCCTAAAAAAATGAATAAGGTATACAAACTAAACTCACTGATAAATAGATATTCAGCATAAAAACCGAAAAATAATGGAATAGTTAAAATCAATGTGATGAGACATATAATAGTATATTTCTGAATACTTTCCAAGGGTTTCAAACCAAAACATTTATTTTTCTTTATTGAAAAGGAGAATTAGATTAACTAGGATAATCATTTTTTGACCCCATAAGAGTAGTTGTTTCTTCAATCCACTGAGATAAATCATTATCCACTCTACAATAAGTAACAATTTTATCTAAGTCTTTAAGCTTACTAAAGGAACATTCCACTATAACATCCCATCCTCCATATATAGGTGTGGCATAAGTGATTTTCCAATCATCATCTGGGTCAGTAGATTTTAATTCAGTTAATTTTTTTACAACTTTCCATTCAGTACCGATTACTCTTAAACGAATTAAAATATAACCTCGATAGTACATAATAATCATATATTTCTATTTTTCTTTTATTTAAAATATTCTCAATTCTCATTAATAACCTGAATCATGAAGAATATCTGAATATAAAGATTTATAAGAGAAAACTAGGATCTTTTTACTATTTCATAAAGAAAAAAAGAGGATTAAATTGGGGAATAATAAGGACTTAGAAGAAGAACAATATAACATTGCTGATTTAGCAAAATTTCCTTCAGAGAATCCAAATCCTGTACTACGCGTTTCAAAAGATAAAATTCTCTATATTAATGAAGCTGCGCAAGATTTATTAAATATACAAGTAAAGGATCCCTTACCAGAAATATTATTTGAAGAAATTAATAAAGCTCTGACAAGTAAATCTGGTTCTACAATTGAAGTCGAGTTGATTAATAAGATTATTCTATTCAACTTAACACCCATTAAAGGGGAAGATTATATTAACATATACGGAAGGGATATTACTGAAAGCAAAAAAGCAGAGCAGAAATTAATCGAATCTGAAAAACTTTATAAATATCTTGCAAATGAATTAGAACTTATTATTGATCATTTACCAGGTATTGTTGTCTATAAAGATACTGAAAATAACCTTCTACGGGTAAATAAATTTCTAGCAGACGCTCATAACTTAACTAAAGAAGAAATGGAAGGAGTTAGTTCGTTCGATATATATCCTAGAGACCAAGCACAGGCTTATTGGGATGATGATTTGGAGGTTGTAAAGAGTAAGCAACCAAAAATCAATATAATAGAACCTTGGGAGTCAGATCTTGGTAAAAGATGGCTTAATACTAGTAAAATACCATACATTGATGAAAATGGTGATGTAAAAGGGATCATAGCTTTAGCTTTTGATATTACTGAAAGAATGAAGGTTGAGGAAGAGTTAAGGAAATCAGAAGAAAAAGCTCTATTGGCTTATCAACGAGCAGAAATCTACAAAGATCTATTTGCACATGATATAAGCAACATTCTACAAAATATATTATCTTCTATGGGACTTATATCAATGTGGCAAGAGAACCCGAATGATCCACAAAAATTGACTGAAGTGATCAGAATTGTTAATAACCAAGTGCTTAGAGGAGCAAAGCTTATTACAAATATACAAAAACTCTCCCAAATAAACGAAGAAGCAGAATTGATTAGTGTCGATCCTTTTAGTAAATTAGATGAAGCAATTAAATTTATAAAGAAGAGTTATTCCGATAAGCAAATTGAAATAAAAATAATTTCTCAAATTAAAGAAGCAAAGATAATTGCAAATGATTTACTTCTGGACATTTATGAAAATCTCTTGATTAATTCTGTTAAATACAATAAAAATCCTACAATTGAGATTCAGATAAATGTATTAAAAATAAGAGAAGACAATTTAGACTATCTGAAATTTGAGGTTATTGATAATGGAATCGGCATATCTGATTCGATGAAAGAGGGAATTTTTAAGGGAACAACAAAACGGGAAGATAAATCTAAAGGAATGGGACTGGGGCTATTATTAGTGAGAAAAATAATTTTGAGTTATAATGGTAAGATTTGGGTTGAAGATAAAGTCAAAGGCGATCATTCACAAGGGACCAAATTCATTATTTTATTATTGGAGGTAAAATAAATTGGCATCAATACTTCTTGTTGAAGATGAATTCTCTCTAGTAAGGTTATATGAACTAGTTTTAACCACTTTTGGACATGAAATCATGGCAGTGGCTAATAATGGAGAAGAAGCAGTACAGGTGTACAAAAATCTTCTTCATAAGCCAGATATAATAATAATGGATCATCGAATGCCAATAAAAAATGGTATTGATGCCACAGAAGAAATTTTAGAAATTAACAAAAACGCAAAGATAATATTTGCAAGCGCGGATAAAGAAGCTCGTGAAAAAGCTGAAATGATGGGAGTGATATCTTTTAAAACTAAACCTTTTAGCAATGAAAAACTATTAAGAAATATTGAGAAGGCATTAAAAAGAACAATTTATAGCAGTGCTACTTAAAAGACTGTTAGAATAGCTTTTAAAAAGCACTTTTCACTAAATTTTTTTCTAATCTTCTAGATTCTTAAAATTTATCAATACTCAAATTAAAATATATAATAATTTTGATGATAAAAAAAAAAAAGATACATTATGACAGAACTGTATAATAAATTGGAGCGTGTTGTATCAGAAAAATTCATATCTAATGATATTAATATACGGCATGCATATTCGAGAAACGTAGATGTTGTTTTACAAGGTGTTCCTGATATTGTAATAAGACCCAAAGATGCGCAGGAAATCTCAGAAATTTTAAAAGTAGCAAACGAAGAAAATACACCTGTAATCCCTCGTGGTGCAGGGATTTGTGAGTTTGGAGGAAGTAAGCCTATTAATGATGAGGGAATCGTTCTTGATATGAAGAGAATGAATAAAGTTATTAATATTGATGTCGAAAATCTAATAGCTACTGTCGAAGCTGGAATTTCTTGGAGTAAACTAAATGATCATCTATCTCAATACGGGCTTTATACAGGTTGTATGGGGCCGGGGTCTGGAATGACTGCATCTGTTGGGGGAGGGATCTCTCATCATTCTGTTGGTGGTGGAGGATGTGCAAAATATGGAGCATGCACGAATCAACTCGTGTCTTTAGAAGTGGTCTTACCTACTGGTGAAATAATCGAAACTGGTTCACAAGCAAATACTTTCTCAAAGTTTCCTTTTAATAGATTTGGAAATGGACCTGATTTAGCAGGGCTCTTCTGTGGGGATAATGGAATTTTTGGAGTAAAGACAAAGGTTTCCCTACAAATATTTCCAAGACCTCCGTTTGCTGATTATAAGACGTTTCAATTAGTACGAGGTAAGTCAAATGAGGTATCGGCAAAAATTTTCACAGAAATAAGGAAAAAAGGAATAGATGTATATGATGCGATGTTCATTCCTGATATTATTGTGAGACTTGGATTAGAGTATGGACTTTTTCCGTTGTGGAAGGATTTAAAGAAAAAGAGAGGGATGTTTTTCTATACAGTTGAAGCAAACTCAGAAGAAGAATTAAGGCAAAAAGTTAAACAATTAGATGATATTATATTAAAAAATAAAGCTCTAGAACTAGGCTCAGAAATTTCCGAAGGAAATTATGCTAAATGGCATTATACAGAGCAAGGACATTGGCAAACGTACCACAATCTATGGGGGATGCTACCTGCATTTGAACCATTAACAGCAGAATGTTTTACTCCGATTAATTCATTCCCAACAATTTTAGCCGATTTAGATCAATGGGATATAGAAAATGGAGAATCTATGCGAAAAATTTTTGATATCACTCAAACCCGACCTGTTGTAGGGACTGGTCCAGTATTATTAATAGATGGAAATAACGTAGAATTAACATGTGGTTTTGCAACATTTGAAAGTTATCGAGATGGTGAATATCATGAGATTATTAAGGAACTTAATTTGAAATTATGGAGATCGATGCTAGAAAGAGTAACCAAACAGGGAGCTCAATGGTACATGATGGGTTTTATGCCCTCTCGCTTAATGGTTGAAATTGGGGCTTATTCTGAGGAATACTATAATTTATTGAAATCAATCAAAAAAGTTCTTGATCCTAAAATGATTTTAAGTAGAGGCAAATTTAATTTTTGGGGGGATTAATAAGTGAGTAAATTAACAAATTTAAAGAATAGATGGGAAGATATCTTCTCTTGCATGAATTGTGGAGATTGTGGATATGCAATAAGAGCTCCAGTTGGAAGATTTCTAACTTGTCCTATAAAAGAAGCGAAAGGTGAAGAAGCCTTTGAAATTTATTTTTCGCGAGGGAGAATGAATGTTTTGAAAAGTGTTTTGGAAGGTAAACTTCCATTAAGTAAAGAACTAGCTGAATTCGTCTATCAATGTTCCGAGTGTGGAAACTGTTCTGAAGTCTGTCATCAATCTCAGAACGAAAATATAATTCACTGTACATCCAAATGGATTGATCATGTTGAAGTTTGGAATGCATTGAGGAAAGATCTTGTAGAGGAAGGTATATCTCCATTACCGCGGCACAGTGAATTAATTAATTTCATGAACAATGAAACAATGAAAAATCCTTATGGAGAACCTAAGGAAGATAAAATAAATTGGGCTTCGGAATTTTCAATTGTTAAAGAAAGTGCAGATCTCGCTTTTTTCCATGGATGTTCAATTCCTTTAAGACAATCTAACACATTGAATAATCTTATGAAAATATTAGAAGCTGGAGGAAAAGAAATTGTATTATCCCAAGATGAATGGTGTTGTGGTTCAATAGCACTTCGTATCGGTGATGAAAAATCAGCTAAAGAAGCGATGAAACACAACATAGAAGAATTCAAAAAGATAGGAGCATCTACTGTGTTTACTGCCTGTGCAGGATGTTATAGGACATTGAAAAAAGATTATCCTCAATTGCTTGGAGAAGAGCTACCATTTGAAGTAAAACATATAACTGAGATTTTAAACGATATGCTAATTAATAGTGAAATTCCTTTCAAGGGGGATGATGCTGAAGAAATAAGAGTTACATACCATGATCCCTGCCATTTAGGGCGTCATATGGACACTTATGATATCCCACGGTCTATTATTTCAAACATCCCCGGAGTTTTTCTAGTGGAAATGAAAAGAAATCGAAAGAATGCGTGGTGCTGTGGTGCTGGTGGTGGTGTGAAGAGTCAATTTCCTGAATTAGCTCTTGAGATCTCTAAAGATCGATTAAAAGAAGCAATAGCTACTGGAGCTGAAATATTACTAACGAGCTGCCCATTTTGTATAAACAATTTAAATGAAGCATATGAAGAATTTAAACCTGAATTTGATCACCAAATTAGAATTATGGCTTTAATTGATTTTATCGCTTCAAAAATTTAAAATATTCTTTTAATTGTCTCTCTTTTTTATAAAGGTATCAATAATAAATAATATTGTCATGGAGTTATAATTAAAAATTTTTTACATTGAAAGTATTAGGAATATTTTTTTACTCAAGTTTAAATATTTCTTCTTTTATTTGATAATAAAAAGTTCTTAATGCTTTTTATTTAGGACAGTTGTAACTTTGACATCTAAAGTACGCTTGGTTTTGATAGGGAGACCAGAAATGGGGAAATCGACTATTAAAAAAGTCGTTTTTGAAGGTGCAGATCCAAATGAATTAATTATATTTCCATTGGAACCTACCTTAAAAACTAATTTTTCTATACATGAATTTATGGATTCAAAAATTATTTTGTTAGATACTGCTGGCCAATCACTATCGAGTTTGCTAGAGGATGAAGAGAAACAAATTAGATCGTTTGAAAATACTAATGCGATAATATATGTTTTCGATTATCCAACCTACATAGAAAATTCTGAAGAAGTCATCAATGATATCCGCCGTGTTTATGAAATCAATAAGAAAAATAACTTTAATGCTAAAATCATTTTATTCCTTCACAAGATCGATCTTATTGTAGCTCAAAAATTAGGTCTTAGGTTAGCTCTTGTCGTAAAACAGATTAAAAAACTTCTAAATTTACCCGAAGATCTCGGTATTTATTACACAAGTTTACATCCAAATTTAATTTATACTATTTATAATGCCTTATCAGCGACAATCGGGAGTTTTTCAGAAGACATATCAAAGTTGGAATCGACTATAAGAAAAATACTTGAAAATTTGCCGAAGACAATTTGTTTTGTCTCTAACCAAGATAACAATCTTATAATAGAAGTAATGTCAAATGATTTTGATACTACCACTCTATACAATCTGAATGAAGAAATGTATAAGTTAATTAAATCTACTGAGGATATCAAAGCTATTAGTTTAGAATCTAAAATTCTTTATAGTGTTTCAAAAGATATTTCAGATATTAATTCCAATTTTAAAAAGATCATACTTCTTTCTGAAACTTTAGATGAAAATGAATTAAATAGCAAACTTACTGATATCAAAAACGAAATAGGCTAATAGTCATAATTAAATAAATGAACCCAAAAGATGTTAAAACAAGTATACATAATCTTAAACGATAAAATAATATATCATAGGAGCTATGCTAAAGGAGTAAATGCTTCTCTCTTAATAAATGTCTATCTCAGTATTAAAAATGAGGCATTTTCTAGAATAGGAGATGAAATCGGAACTCACGATTTTTTTGAATCACGAATTTTATACTTGGCTGATAGAGATCGTAATTTACTGTTCCTTTTTGTGTTAGGATTTTCTGATGATATTGAGACTGCAAAACCCCTTATTAAGAGATTAAGAAATAAGTTTCTGGATTCCTTTAAGGATAATATTGTGGAAGTCGATTTTGCTGCAAAAAATGAAGAAATAAAAGTCATTGTTGATGAAATTCAAAGAAATTTTAGAGTAAAAATATCCATAGTTGGCCTTTCTGGTGTTGGGAAAACTACAATTACGCGATTGATAAAATCAGAAGAAGTTCCTACAGAACATATTCCGACAATCACAGGAAAAGTGGCCAAAATTAAACTTGAAGGGGTAAATTTATATATATGGGATTTTGCAGGGCAAGATCAGTTTGACTATTTATGGGAAAAATTTATGACTGGAAGCGATGCGATACTTCTAATGACAGATTCAACTCAAAGTAATATTGAGAAAAGTAAAACTTTCGTAGATATATCAAGGAAAGCAGTACCTTATGCTAGAATAGCAATAATTGCAAATAAACAAGATTTACCCCATGCTATGAACATCGAGGAAATTGAAAAAATAATAGGCCAAAAAACTTATGCAATGATCGCTATTGAACCTGGTAGTAGAGATAAAATGATTAGAATTATTGCAGATCTCTTGGATTTGAACCCTGATGTATCTCTATTGCTAAAACCTTTATTCGAAAGAGATTTATTGGCAAAAAATGCCTTAAAAGCGCTAGAAGAAGGCGATTTAAAACAAGCAGTAATGTATTTTGATAAACTATATTCTTTGTGTAATGAGATAGGGGATGAATCAAAAGCAAATGAGTATAAAAACAAAGCTGATAAATTAAGAATTTTTACCAATTTATAATAAAACTTTATTTAATTTTAATAAAAAGAGGAACCGAAATGTTAACTAAACGAGTAGCCCTTGTGGGTAAGCCAGAAGTGGGTAAAACCACGATAAAAAAAGTTATTTTTGAAGGAGAAGACCCGAATGAATTAGTTTTGTTTCCCTTAGAAGCAACAATAGGAACTAAATATAGCGTACATAAGTTTATGAACTTAAAGATTAGTTTACTTGATACTCCTGGGCAATCCCTACCGATTTTATTAAAGGATGAAGATAAACAAATAGCTACTTTTGAAAACACAGGAGCAATAATTTATATTTTTGATTATCCAACATGGATTTCTGATTCACAAGATATTATTGATGATATCAAGAGCCTATATGAAATTAACAAAAAACACAAATTTGAGGCTAAACTTATATTATTCTTACATAAAATCGATTTATTAATTGATAAGAAGATTGGAAGCAAGCTAGATTTAATTAGGAAACAAATAAATAGACAATTAGAATTACCTGAAGATTTAACGATTTACTTCACAAGTTTACATCCAAATTTAGTATATACTATTTACAATGCTATTTCACATACATTTAGTACTTTTTCTAAAGAGACTTTAAATCTGGAAGACATTATTAAAAAGTCAATGCAAACCCTAATAAAGACTATCTGCTTTGTTTCGAATCAAGATAATAATCTTATTGTTCAAGTTTCCACCACAGATTTTGATACAAGTACGCTCTATTATTTATATGAGAGAATTTATAAAGAAAGTAAACTAAATGAAGAAATCCTTCCCGTAGCTAAGTTTATAAATGCTGGACCTAAAATATTATATAAATTAATAGCAGATCTTAGTAGTTATAATGATAACTTTAAGAAACTCCTAGTGTTTTCTGAAACACTAAAGGAAGAAGATTTGAATAATCTTGTGAATGAAATAAAAAAGGAACTAGAACAAAATAGTAAATAAACTCAGGAAAGATGGGATGTTAAGACAATTTTTCATTATATTAAATGATGATATAATATATCAAAGGAATTATGCAAAAGGTTTAGACGATTCTTTCTTTTCAAATGTATACATGAAAATTAAAAAAGCTGCTCTCTCAAGATTTGGGGCTGAAGTTGGGAGTTTTGAATTTTTTGAGTATAAATTATCATACACAGTGGAAAAGGATTTAAATTTAATTTTTCTCATGATTTCTGGATTAGGAGATGAATTTGAGAGTATTAAACCACAAGTCAGTAAATTTAAGAAAGAATTTTTAGACATTTATAGTGACAATATCAAGGATCCTGAATTATCCATAATATCTGAAGTTATTGACCCATTAGTAGATGCAATTCATAAAAAGTTAAAACCTAAAATTTCAATTGTTGGTTATTCAGGAGTGGGGAAGACTACAACAACTAAATTAATTAAAGCAGAAGAAATTCCTATGCAGCATATTCCAACTATTACAGGGGAAGTTGCTACCATTAAAATTGGTAAACTTCATTTCCTATTATGGGATTTTGCTGGTCAGGATGAATTTGGTTTTCTTTGGGAGAAATTTATAAAAGGAAGCGACGCAGTACTTCTAATAATCGATTCTACTTTAAAAAACCTTGAAAAAAGCCGATATTTTTTTGAATTAGTGAATAAAGTTGTTCCCTATGCACGGTTGGCAGTTATTGCTAATAAACAAGATTTGGATGAAGCGTTGAATGTTCAAGATATCGAACGATTATTAGGGCAGAAAACTTACCCATTCATAGCTATAAACCCAGAAAATCGAACAAAAATGATACGTATTATCGCTGATGTTTTGGATATGGACCCTGAGGTATCACCTCTGTTGAAACCCCTTTTTGAGAGGGACACTTTAATGAGTGAAGCCCAGAAAGCTTTAGAAAAAGGAGCTTTCAGTGAAGCTGTAGAACTGTTTGAGAAAATAGGTAATACTTGTTTTGAACTAGGGGATGATTCTCTTGCGCTTGATTTTCAAAGTAAAGCAGAAAAACTAAGAACTGTGTTAAAATCGCGGCAATAGATTACTTATTGCCAAGTTCTGGTTAAATTTTGAAGAAACGCGAGTACTTCAGTCTTCGCTATTGGGATTATATCTGCACGAAATATAATTTTATTATCTTTATAGGGGAAAGTAAATTTCATTTCTACTGTTTCTTGATATTCTAGGGCTTCTTCAATTTTCAATAGTGCTTCTCCTGCAATTGACTTAGGTAAAAAATCGTCTAATCTCTTTCCAATGAAAATTTGAGATTTGGATACTAAGTCAAAAACTTTCTCAATTTTTTTTTCTAATTTCACATCTTGAAAAATACCATCAATCGAGATTCTAAAAATCGAGAATGGAATATGATTAAGGAGAAGAGCATTCTGTTGCTCACTTTTTAATAGATTTTCTTGATTCTGGAGTTTTTCTATTGTTGTTCCTATTTCCAAGCCAATTGAAATAATTAAATCCATATCATCAGCTGAAAGTGTTGTTTTACTATAAAAGAGTATGCTAATAGAACCTAATATTTCAAATTTAGAGAATAAAGGTATAACAGCACTTGATTCTGATTCATAACCAATAAAAAACTTTTTTATTACATCTGGAAAGTTTTCATTTACCAGCGCTACACCTCTTGAATATACAATGTCGAAAGGTTTTTTGGTAACTTCTTGATGGTTGTTATTTTCAAAAAAGAATTGTGGTAGTCCTTTGTGTGCTTTTATTTCTGCAATATTTTGAGTTTTATCAACTAAATGGATGCAACATCCTCTTAGATCTAAAAATTCTATTATTGATACTATAATTTTATTTAGAAGATCTGTAAGATCTATTGCCTGGTTTGCAATACTAATAAATTTATTCATCGTGTCTATTTTTTTTGCATGTTCCTTAAGCTTTTCTTCTATTATATGTATATCAGAAAGATCATGAAATAAATATTGAATAAAAAATTCATCCCCTAATTGGATTTCGTTTACGCTTACTTCAAGATAGAGTGGTTGGCCTGTTGATTTTTTGATTCGGGAGATAATTGGTGGAGGTTTATCAATAAGATGACTAACCATATTCGGATCAACTAACCCCTCATCAAATAAATCAAGTTGAATTGCTTTTACTCCTAATATTTCTTCTTTACTTTGTTCAATTAATTTCTCTGCTTCTAAGTTAGCATCAATGATTATACCAGTGTCGCGATTCATAATGAAAATAGCATCCCGTGCTGCTTTAAATAGAGATTGGTAACGGTGTTCTGCCATTTCTAATGTTTTAATTGCTGGTTTAATAGTTTCATAGTAAGAAATAAAAAATTTCTCCATTTCTTTTAGTTTTTCTACATCTCTTTTAAAATCTTTAGGTTCGTAGTCAAATGCTTTATAAGCATCTTCGATATTTAAGAAATTTTGAGCAAAACCTTCAAGTAACTTATTTGCAAGCATTAAGCTTAATTCACTCTTATAATCTGTTATCACTGACACCAATAAACTCTCATAAAACCCTCGAGCAAATGGATTAGGTAATTTGAAAAACAAATTAGCTGTTTTTATTTCACCAAATATGTGAATAAATACTCCCTTTGTTGGAAGTTCCATAAGTGAGGGAATCTCTTTCACATATTTTTCTTCCAATGACTCGGGTGCTTTTAAAATTATTTTAGGTCCATAAAGGGGGTCAAAACGCGATAATATTAATGCCGGTTCCAAACTCTTTCACGTATTTAAAGTATAGTATCTCGAATTTTAAGTAATAATTGAATTATTTAAATTTATTGTTAAATCACTATTTATAAATATAGTTATCATTAATTTTTTTTATCTTTTTCTAAGAATCTATCAAGAAATTATCCAGTTTAACTGATAAATTGATGTTTCCCTTTTTTTATTAAACTTATACCTTTCTAGACACCTTAACTTAATTCAATGGATAGAAAAAGAAATATTCTAAAGAGATTAAAATTTCCCATAATCATGGAAGATTTAGATATATACTTACAACCTACCGAATTTTTTGATTTCAATAAGAAGTCAGTAAGCAAAAAAGCTATTGAGATTACTAGCGATCTAAAAACCGATAAAGAAAAAGCTATTGCTTTATTTTATTGGGTAAGGGATAAAATTAAATATAATATGTTAACGTATATTCCTGACGTAAAGGCGAATTTTAGAGCAAGTGTTACCTTACGGCGACAGAATGGATTTTGTGTATCAAAATCAATTTTATTATCCTCTTTTGCACGAGTGATCAGGATCCCTGCTCGTATTCATTTAGTAGATTTAATTAATCATAAAATTTCTCAAAAAATTATCGATTTTATGGGTGGTATAAATATCATGTATGTTCACGGATACAGCGAATTCTATTTAAATGAGAAATGGGTAAAATTAACACCTTCTTTCGACCCTAAAACTGCATTAAAAGGAAAGTTTCTCCCGATGGTCGAATTTAACGGAGAGAATGATGCTGTCTTCCCTAAATATGATATTCATGGGAATCAATTTGGAGAATACCTCACAGACCGAGGAGTTCATGCTGATCTTCCTCTAAAAGAAATTGATCGTATTTTCGAAGAAAAATACCCCTTCTATGCTCTCTACAAAAAAGGTGGTAATCTAAGGCAAATAAGAGAAAAAACCTTAACTTATAAAAAATAATTTTGGTCTAATCCTAGGTCTCTTAAATAGATTTTCCAATTCCCTAGTTTTCCACCATAATTTCCTGATGATATTTTAATTAAACCATTAAAATCTATTATTCCTTCAAGAACGGATGACATTGTTTTTTTAATAGTTTCAATATCTAAAGCGTTGAAAACAATTTCAGGGATGGAGGCTACTCCTTCAGGAATTAAAAATTCTTCTGGGGGTAATATATTTTTTAAAGTTGGGCAATAAGGATGATTGGTTGATGGACCAATTTCAGGAAAATTAGTTTCCATTTTTGATCCTGCGGAACATACATCAAAGGTAGTGCATACTTTATCAATCTCAGCTATAATTTTGACTGCTTCACGACCTACTTTAATTCCAGAATCCACGGAATCGCAAAATAACCATAGATTTCCTCCCATAACTCCTTTATTGTAGGAGAGTTCTGAATCAATTAAGAAATCATAGCCCATCATTATCGGTACCGAAATCATTTTTCTATCAAATTTTTCTATGATTTCCTCATATCCATCTCCACAATGGCCTACGTTCCCCATCATATCAAATTTGGTTTCAATACTATCTGGGTAATAATCGAATACGGCTGTAGTTGGAACAACAAGTATCCCTTGTCTCATTCGTCTTCCCAATTGGTCATAAAATTTTGCTATAGCTTTTTTTCCTGATCCGGTGACCCACAACTGTACAATCGCTCCCAATCTCCCATCAATTGTCTCTTTTTTAGTAAGCCATCTCACGATTCCACCTTCAGCATCTCCAAAAACAGTTGAAGGAAGCGCTGTAAACGAATTTACAGCTCTATGTAAAAATTCAGCATCTTGAGCAGTCACCATTAATTGACAACAAAGCCCCTCAAAAGCTTCACAGTATGTATCATCTACAACAGCCATTTCTAAATCGTCTCCATCTTTCTAACTAAAATATATTTCCTTATTATTAACTTAATTAATTTGATCTAATAAAAATTTAAAATGTATAGCTTATTAACTCTATAATATATAACTAACTACTAAAACTTAATAAACGGAGATTTGATGATATGCCAAGAGCGATTATTCTATATGAAATCGATAAATCATTTGGGCCAAATATATTAGCAGAATATTATTTAAAAGAGGGGGACAAAATTCCAACATCCACATTAAAGGAATTTTCAGAGAAACATGTTAAAAAAGATTTATTTGAAATAATTATTCGAAAAGATGATATTCGTTATTATTCTAACAAAGTTAATGCTGAACCTATAGAAAAAGACAACATTTATATGAGTTTTATTTTAGAGGAAGGAGAAGACTTAGTTTCATTAAAGAGTTTTTTTGCTAATCTTGAGGTTAAAATAATCCAAAATTTCACTACTGATAAAAGAAAGATGACTGAATCGCTAAAAATAGCAATGAACTCAATTTTAAGCCTTTTAGAGAAATTAAAAGAACCCAAAATCATTAAAGATACCATTAATGAGAGAACTAAACAAATGCTTGATGATGGAAAACTAGCAGAAGCAAGAGAACTAATTGATCTTGGAGAAGAAATCCCTGAAAAACTAGCTGCTGAAGTTAATATTGCTGAACAATTGTTAGACGATGGAGATTATAAGAAAGCTAAAAAATGTTTCCTTAAAGCAGCTGAATTAGCATTAAATATTCAAGAAGATGAGATTGCATCCTTTTTAAAAAATAAAGGTAACCACGTTGGTACATTCCCAGATCTCTTAAAAGAACGAAATAATCTCTACAAAGAACTAGAAAAAAGGATTAGTGAAATAGAAAGCAATGAACTATACGTTTATAATTATTTACTTAAACCTATTGAACGATTGATTGATATTTCAAATAATTTTGAAGATGTTGAATTGAATGATACGCTTATGAAGTTAAAAAGTAATGCACAAAGAGCAACTCGCTTAGCGAAAGAATTGCATGGTTTAGATAATAAAATTATAAAACTTTTAGATAAAATTTAATTCACTTTTAACTTAAGTAGTTAGATCTTCTTCAGAACTTGGTTCTTCCACTGGTGGTGGTTGATAATTACCAATATCGGCAAATATTATAGAAGAAATTTCCCATCCTTCAAGTGTGGGATATTTTAATGCATTCTCTATTAATTTCTCTCCCATTTCATTATTCAACTCAAATCGATGAATATCCGGATTATCCTTTAAAATCATCTCATATTTTACACCCCCAGTGCCAATAGGAACTATTAGTATTCCTGCATCTATTACTTTCTCAGTAATTGCATCTTTTAATCTTTTAGCAGCGTAATATCCCGCAACTCCAGCACTCCGATCGAAAGTTTTAATAGATGGAATTTCTAAACCCCATTTTTTACCTTCAGATTCTATTAAAGCAGCCAAAGTTTGTGACCTTTTACCCAGCATAAACTTAAACTCCATATGAGTTTTAAATTGCTTGTTGTTGTTCTCACCTATCATGTTTATACATTTTAATGTGGCTCCAGCAACAGATTGGGGGTTCACATCGATTGAATATTCTTCTTCAGCCAAAATATCTTCTATAGTCTTTTTAATCGTTTCCCGTGGTTTTGAAAAGTCTATTACTTCTTCTTCAACTTCTGCTCGAGGTCTCGGTGAAGCAACAATTTCATGTCCAACTTCCATGAGTTCTTCAACAGTCATTTCTTCCATGACGACTTTGTCAATAAATCTTCTACAAAGTTTAATAGAGGCCCGGGGGTTGCCTTGTGTTTTCTCATAAATCAATTCAATTAATTTTTCATTTAAGGGAAAAAGTGGATATAACGGAGGATTTAAATTATTATCATCCCAAAATGCTTCCATTGATTTGGAGAAAAATATTTTTAAATCATTTAAACTAAACGGTTTTAATTCTTGTTCCGGCTCCATTCTGGATCGTAACGGAGCATCAGCAATTTCTAAGATTCGTGGCCATATTTCTTTTAAAACAGCTATTGTAATGACCAAACCTTTCACTTCATTATATAACCTTTTTAAAATCTCAAGAAACTTTCTTTCTGCGGCTTCCCCTAACATCCGATACGGTGATTCTAATTCGTCAAAATAAAGGATAAGAACTTTATCGAGATTCTCCGTAATAATTTTTATAAGTGCCAAGCACACATCATCTTCTTCTACGACAGAGTTAATTCCTAGCTCCTTTAACCCTTCTTCATCAAGATCTTCCCCAAGGAGCCATCTTTCTGCTAAGGCTTTTTTATTCTTATCCAATTGATAGGTTACTAAAGCTTTAACACAGTCGGCAAATACACCTGGAAATTCCCTTATTCCTTTTTGTATTACTTCATCAATTTTAGGTTTTTGAAAAAGTCCCTTTTTTGCTCCTCCCCATTTTTTAACTAATTTCTCAGAAACGATATCAAGCAATTCTGCGCCGAGTTCTTCTATAATACAGGTATAAACATGAAGTAATACACGAATGCTAGCAGGTGGACTAGGCACATAAACAATTGTCCAATCTACGGGTTCTAATTTTCCCATTTCAATTTCTTGCGAATCTTCTGCTTCTTCAAGTTTTTTTCTATTTTCCCTTTCCTTGTCTTTAAAGGAGTGGTATGCATGAGTCTTCCCTGTACCTGCGCTCCCTAGCAAGGGAATCAGACGACTTGATTTATCTCTTGAAGTTTGTTGTACAAGCCTGTACACTTCGCGATCTATATAACTTCTTGGACGAGCTATATCTATTTTATCTGGGATTCGACCTCGTGAGACAAAATTAGAAAATGGGATAATTGGTGCCTCCCGTAAAACGTCCAGATACATATTTTTATCATCATCGCTCAATTCAGAATAAATAATAATCTCCTCGACTGTTTCTAATGTTCGATAACTAAACTTTTAATGGGAATAAATTTATTAACCTAAACAATTTTTTCTAGATTATAAGCTAATTAGTTTTTAGCCACTATAATAATTAATTAGAAAATTTAGCTTATTAAATTTATTTGATAACAAGAGATTCAAGTATTTTTTAGAGTTGTACATATATGCCAAAGAAAAACCGGAATGAAGAGGATGATGAAGATGAGGATGAAATTTACGATTTTTTTAAAGCTTTTGGAGATCCACGCAAATTTTTTTCAGATCCTAATTTCATAGATCCCAATAAACTCTTTAAGTCGAAACAGTTCCGAAACTTATTTAAAGAGATATTTGAGAAGATCAAGCATAATATACCTTCTGATTTTCGAAATCTCTCGCCTGAAGATATTGCAAAAGAGTTTATGAAGATGGATAAATCCAAATTTGGTTTCCCTTTTACTTATGGGTTTAATATAAATATTGGGCGAGATGGAAAACCGACGATAAATTCTTTTGGAAATATCAAAGCGAAACCTTATTCGGGAGAACCAGAAGTGAAATCATCAAGAGAACCTTTAACAGAAGTTAATGAACAAGATGATCAGATCATAGTTATATGTGAAATGCCAGGAGTTACAAAAGAAGATATTGAATTAAAAGCAACAACTCATTCTATAACAATTTCTACAAAAACTAAGAGTAAAGGACGAAAATATTATAAAGAAATAGAAATCAAATCAGCAATCAACTCAGACTATGCACGCGCACGCTACACTAATGGTATCTTAGAAGTAACACTGAAAAAAATTGATGAACAGCAAAAAAACATAAAGGTTGATTAACGCCTCTTATTTTAAATCTAAATCATAAAAAATTTATCTTAATCATTCTACTGCTAAATTTAAAACTTAATCTTTATTAGTGTGATTAACACATAGAAATTTATACTCTTTTTTAATTTGGTGAAAAAAATGTCTGAAAAAAGGGAATTTTTATCAAAACGAGCATTGATGATAATTGGAATTATATCTGTTGTAGTTTTATTACTTGGAATAATTCTGATATTTGCTGGTCTTAATGAAAGTTTTTATGCATCTCAAAGTTCCATACAAGCGATATTTAAAGGGATAACATACCTGGGGGAGCCTGTAGTTTTTATTATGATTGTTGCAATCGTGTATATTGGTTATAATAAGAAATTTGCGAAAAACCTCGCTTTAAGCCTGCTAATTACATGGTATTTGAATCAGTTTTTTAAATCCATTGTTCAAGATCCAAGACCTGCAACAAATATCGATGTTACAGAAGATTTTGGTATGGTTGAACCATCATATGGATTTCCATCAGGCCATACTCAAAATGCTGTTGCTTTTTGGGGTTATTTCGGTACTGAATTTAAGGATAATACTACATATAAATTGAATAAATTCACAATTCCGATAGTTCCGGTGATTATTTCCATTATAATTTTTCTTGTTTCAATTTCAAGAATTATTATAGGGGTTCATGATGTACAGGATATTATTGGAGGGGTTTTATTTGGGATTGTTGTATTACTAATATTCATGTATTTGGAACCATTAGTATCTGAAAAATTCAATAACCTAACATTTACTATTAAGATAATTTTAACAGTAACAGTTTCTCTTTCGCTCTTTCTTGTTGGAACATTACTATTTCCAGATGCAGGAATGGGATTAGTGACTAATCCTCCCCTCTACCCCGATTCTGGAGCTTTTGGTCAGTTTGGTGGTGTAATACTTGGATTTGGGATAGGATATCTTTTAGAAGGGGAATATGTTAAATATGATCCCTCGTCAGTACCTAAGAAGAAATTATTAATCAATGTAATAATTTGTATAATCATTTTACTCGTAGTCTTCGTTCCTTTCGAATACCTTCTCGAAATTGATAGTGTCTTTTATCGATTTGCAAGGTATGGAATTGTTTCGTTTATACTCGCTTACATTGTACCACTAATCTGCAAAAAATTAAATTGAAACTATAATAATGAATAATCTATTTTTTTTTTATTTTTAAAAAAAAATCCGATCTATGATGTTACTTCTATTACTTTTCTAGCGACTTCCTTAATGAGTAGATTATTAACTAAAACCTTATCATTAATCGTAAGTTCGTTAAAAGGAGTTATAACAACATTAATATAAATATCATCCCTATTAGGATGAGGACGAACTTCTTCTAATATCATATTTAGGGAAGCGTCTGAATATTTATAAAATTTCCTATTTTTCTATCGACAAAAGGGAAAATTAATGATATATTTTCTCTCCCTATTTTTATTTTATTATGATTTTTTTTATAATGTAATTATTATTATTTCTATTTAATGTCAGAAGAACATATTTCTATTCCAGAATTGGGATTACCTATAGGAACAATAGCACCAGTAATAAATACTAAAGATGTATTTGAAAACACCGTAAACTTAACAGAACTTCTTCGAGACAACCGTGGTATTATCGTTGATTTTTTTAGAGGTGCTTGGTGATATTATTGAAAACGACAACTAACTAAATTCAATAAAACAGTTCTTGAAATTAACAAAAGAAATGTAAAACTTATAACTATAGCAACAGACAGAGAGAGACCATTGAAGAAATTGGCCGAAAAAGAAAATTATAATTTTACCGTTGTGGCAGACCCTGAAGCAAAAATAGCAAATGAGTTCAATGTATTTGGAAAGCCAATTGATTATGATATGATTAAAACCGAATTAGCTATACCATCCACTTTTTTAATCAATTCAAAAGGTGAAATTGTTTGGCGCTATATCGGAACTAAAACGGATCGACCTACTATGGATGCAATTATTGCTGCTATTGAAGAGAATTTATGAATTTATAAAACCAAAATGAATGATTCGAGTATAAAAAAATGAGATATTCGAGGACAGCCTTGCCCAGGTTAATGGAAACAAGAAAAAAATGCGAGATGAAAAATTGGACTAAGAATTATTTATAATTTCATTATGAGATCTTTATCCTAAGTTATCATATTTTTAAATTTTAGGTAATGAGAATGGATTATGTAGATGAAGTTTTAGAATTTTATGATTATAATTCACTTTGTACAGAAATTTCAGCAGAAATGTGGATGAATAATTACATAATAAAAATGATGAATGTCTATAAAAATAATAATCTAGAAATCACAAATGGACTGATTTTATTATTGAATTTGTTAATAATTGATAGTCCTGATCGTTTCAATAAGATAGGGAAATCAAGTAAAAATCTTTCTAAAATTGAACGTGAAGTATTACGTGACTATTTATTATATGAATTTGAATTTAGTTTTTTATCAAAATAAAGTCAATAATGCTTTAACTTTCTTTTTTCCTTCTGGGTCTTCAATACATTCTAAAATTCTTTTGGATAATTCTTTTTTTTTCTGGAAATAAATTTTCATTATCTCTTCTAAGGGCTTGTTTGGATAACGCTCTGAAAGTGTAATGTCTCTTCTTGGACAACCTCCTCTTCTCATACAGCAGTATGAGATTGAACCAAAACATACTACTTCTGAATCCCAGTCATTTTCTTTTGAAAATTCTTCTTTTATTCTTATAAATTCTTCAGGGCTTAATCCAAGTTCTTTCAACGTAAGATCTCTTTTACATTTGAAACCAAATGCTAATGAATGTCCAGGTTTACAGCAAAAAGTTAGTCCGCGATAATCAGCATCCATACAAATGTGAATTGGAGCATTATTCCAGCCAGGTATTTGCCTAATTTTTTCTGGATCGATTTCTTCCATTTCAAATTGAGATTTTTATACTTTATTTTATTAGAAAATAGAACAATTGATATTAAATTTCACATTTATATTCTATAATGATTAAAAGGAGGGCCCGGTGCGGGAATTATTCCTTCGAGCAGAACGTCCTTGAAGTTTGAACCCGCCTTTCCCCAGTTTGGGATATGATCCCTCACTTCTAGGGATTCACAGTCCCCAATATTAGTTAAAAAAAATATTAATAATTTTTTTTCTAACCACTATACAAACCGGGCCATTTTTTATTTAAAGGCTTGATTAATAATGATTAATATTAAAAAAGTTTTATTCAATTTTTCACAAATCATTCTGATTTATAACTTTTAGGAGATAATTTAGTAATTGATCAACTGCATCCTCCAAAACTCCCGAATTGTCTATTTTAAAATCTGCTCCTAAAAAAGTTTGGTGAATTCTTGCTCGCTCAATCCTTTCTTCTAAGCGGTTTTCAGTTTCCCTTCCTCGACTTTTAATACGTTTAACTGTTATTTCGAAAGGAACTTCAATAAATACCACTTTCAAATTTTCATATTTTTCTCTTGCTTCTTTAATTACTAATCGGCTCACATTTACCAAAACGGGATGTCCTTTTTTCAACCAATCTTCGATTTCTATATGAACTCCATAGTCCAATCCATAGATATGCCATTTTAAGGCAAATTTACCTGTGTTTTCCATAATTTCAAATTCAGCATGGCCTATGTAGTAATTATCTTCGGTTTCAGATGGAGATCTGGTTATGTGCCTTCTTGCTTGAATAATCTTTTTCAACTCATCAGGATATCTCTTAACTACACCAGAAATTATAGAATCCTTACCAGAACCAGAATTACCCACGACTAAAAATAACGTACCAGGATAAAATTTCGAAATAGATCACATCAACTCCTAATTTCATTAAATGATCATTTTATAATATACAATTTTAACAATACTTCTCCTTTACCATTTTTTTATAGAGAAAATTATAAATGGGTAAAAATTAAAAAAACTTTTAAGAATAATTAACGATATCAATCTTGATATTAAATTTATATTAATAGAAGATACTTTAAACTTTAAGATATGGCGAAAAAAAAGAGCCAAGATTTTTCAAAAATCTCAGATATCCCTGAAAGCTACCAGAGGTATGTGGATGAAATTCACAATATATCACGGAAAAAAAAAGGTGGATGGGTTACAAATAAAGAAATAGCAGAGAATCTTAATGTTGAACCCGCTTCAGTATCTGGTATGCTGGAAAAACTAAGGAAAAAAGGATTAATAAATTGGGAACCAAGAAAATCTATTAGATTAACTGAGGAAGGTAAAAAAATAGCAAGGCAATTAAACGAAATTCATACTTTACTTCACCAATTTTTTTCGAAAGTTTTAAAAATCGACGATTTTGAGGTAATAGAAAATCTATCGTGTGAAATTGAGCATCATATTACACACGACGTTAAAGCATCTTTAGAAGAATTCCTTTCAAAATATTTGGATGGTTAGATTTAATTATCATTCTTAATTCTTTGAATCATCCCGATTAAGATTTATTACTTATTAGGTAATTTTATGTCTGAAAAATTAAAACAAAAATTAGAAGATGTTCAAAAACGTTTTGAGAATTTCTCGAATTTTATTGAATTGCCGGATTTTCGATCATTTTTATTATTTACTTTAACTAGCCAAGTTCCTACTAACATATTAGCTCAAATTGGGTTAGGTGGAAGTAAAGAGGTCATAAATTTACCTTATAACCCAATTTCAAAAGCCTATTATCAAAAAATTAATTTGATGTCAGCAGGGTCATTAATATTATACGTTAAAAATAACCCTATTTCTGATGAGTTTACATTGGGAAAAGATGATCCAATAATTAAATCCTTCTTAAATCCTAATGAAATAAGTTTAGCTTTTCGAGGTAAAGAAAAATTTCTTCTACCTATGATAAGTGATTGTAGCACTTTAAATAATGATGAGACTTCTTTAACCGTAAAAGTAGATGATCTTTTCCATTCATTAGAAAGTTTCCTAGCCGTTACTGAACCTAATCTGCTTTTTGTAATTGAGGCTAAAAATGATTCAGAACCTGATTTGCTATTTGCTTTTAATTTAATGCCAGAGATGCCAAGTAAATTAAATCAAAGAGTATTAAAAATCGATGTCTATTGTGATAATGAACATACAACAAAAGGTAAAACATATTTAAAAAGACAAGAGGATTATAGTTTAAGTTATTTAGAGGACATTAAAGATGTAAGTCATACCGATTTATATAAATCGGCTTTTTCCTTGATTTTGCATATAAAGTCATTTAATAAACTATAAGAAAAGAACGCTTTTCAGTTATACCCTTTCTGCAACCTCTTTTTTAAGGTTTTAAAGAATATTAACATATTAATAATACAAATACCTCTATTAAAAGTGTGATTGGGTGATATGTGGGTACCATTAATGGATTAACATCATTAAAGCATTAATAATAGCAATTTATAAACCATTCGACAAAATATATCTACTATATCCTTATCTTAAAATCATAAAAATAATATTTAATTAAAAGGGTTGTTTAAATGAAAATAATTACTATCAATCTACCAGAAAAGTATTTAGCAGCGATTCAAATTCTAAATGACATGGGACTTTATCCTTCTCGGAGTGAGGCAATAAGAACGGCATTACAAAATTTTTTAACAGATGAATTAAAAATGTTCAAAAATCTTGAAGATGATAGCTTTAAAATGCTTATTAGAAGTAAATCAACTTAACTCATCAAATTTCTTTTTTTTTTTAAATTATTATATCATTAGAGATAGGAGTAGCAACAATTGGTTCTATATTTAAATTCCTAAATCACCTTTAAATAGAATTAAAACAAATTAATATCATTAAATAAGTGGTAAATCGATTAGGAGATCATAGTGAAAGTCAGATCAAATCAAATATTAGCGTTATTAACACTATTCAGCAGTGCACTTTTTAGTATTATAACTCCGATGTCTCAAGAAATTTCAAATGAACTTAATTTCCAAGAAAACCAAATAGCATTCATCAACTCGTTATTTTTAATGGTTGGAGCCTTAAGCTCACTTTTTTGGGCGCTACTAGGAGATTACTTTACGCGTAAACTACTTCTCATTATTTCTACTCTCGAATGGTCGATCTTAACCTTCCTAACGATGTTCGCAACTAATTTCTACTCTCTCCTAATATTTCAACTAATAACAGCGATAGGATTTGGGGCTTCCTTACCCTTAGTTTTTTCATTAACAGTAGATCTAATTGAACCTGAAAACAGAGGTAAACGTTTTGGATCTCTTAGTGCGGTATATGTCTTAGGAAATGGGTTAGGTCAAATTCTCTCTGGGTTTCTAATTGATTACTATATATGGCAAATTCCTCTTCTAATCATCTCAATTGGTGGGTTTATGTGTACGGGTTTACTCTTTTTCCTAATTGAGCCAAAAAAAGGTGAGAAAGATGAGCTTTATCATACAATTGAAGTAGGATATAAAATCAAAATGGCAGACTTAAAACAACTGTGGAGAATTAAAACAACAACCTTGATTTTATTATTTAACTTCGTTATGTTTATTTCTATAGGTGCTATTTCTTCTTTCTTTATTTCAATGTTAAAAAATGATTATGGACTTAGTTCACCTTTAGCTACAATCTTTTTGATAATTGTTTTTGGAAGCCAGGTTCCCTCTGGACCATTTTTTGGTAAGCTCGGTGACAGGAAATATGATACTGACAAAAATGGAAGGATTAAAATAATAGTATTTTGTTTAATTTTCGGGTCAATATTGTATATCATTGCATTTTCTTTATATTTTATATCTACTGCGTTATTATTCGCGATAATCTTCTTAATGTTCTCATTTGGAGGAGCTTTCTTATTTGGGGGTATTGATCCTCTTACGCAAGCGACTCTTAGTATTAATCCCCCCCAAATCCGATCAACCATTTTTTCAGTAAATTATCTAACTTATACTTTTGGAAGAAGTATAAGTTTATTACTTCTTAGCCAATTCTTTTTAACATTTAATAACTTCTATAGTCCAGGTTATTTAATTCTATCAATAATGGCTCTAAGTTGCTCAATTATCCTCTATCCTATTCTAAAGCTACTCCCACAGGATATTGAAAAAATTAAATCAAAACAAGCTTAATACCATAATTCAATAATAACATTAACAGACGAAATGGAAATCAAAAAAGGTATCTGTACTGGTTGTGGACAATGTGTTTCGATTTGTCCAGTTCAAGCAATAAGTCTAATTAAAAAAAAAGCTGTAATCAATAAGAGGTTGTGTGTGGAATGTGCTGTTTGTTACCGGGATTCAGAATGCCCTGTTAAGGCATTTCGCCTGACAAGATTAAAATGGCCTCGAATAATTAGAAGTCCATTTAGTAATGTAATTGCAACGCATAAGATAACGGGAATTCCTGGTAGAGGCACTGAAGAGATGAAAACAAATGATGTTACTAATCGCTTTAGATTTGGAGAAATTGGCATATCTATAGAATTAGGGCGCCCAGGAATAGGGACTCACCTTAGAAATGTCGAATTATTTACGATAAAGCTATCAAAATTAGGCGTTAGTTTTGAAAAAAATAGTCCCGTTACAGCTCTTATAATTGATGATCAAGGGCATATACAGGAAGAAGTTAAAGATGAATATGTTTTATCAGCAATAATTGAATTTAAAGTACCGAATGAGAAAATAGATCAAGTATTAAGAATCATCACAGACGTAGAAAAAGAAATAGATACTGTATTTTCTGTAGGAATAATTTCAAGAATATATCAAGGTGGAATTAGTTTTATAACAAATTTGATAAAGAAAAATGGTTTTGAAGTAAGACCAAATGCTAAAATAAATATTGGACTTGGTAAACTTTAGAATTTTAGGTGTAAACAAAAATATGACACATTCATTACATCGTAAAGGAAAAAAAAGGGATCTAAAAAGTGATTATATAATATTGGCTATGCTTGCTGCTAATTTTAATGACAAATATGAAGACTCACGCCGGAAACTTATAGAAATCGGAGAAATACTGAAGAAATATCACCCTATTAATATTATGTCTGAAGCCGCATGGAAATTTTCCCCTATAATAACTGCTACTTTTATCGATATTGAAATCGTTAAAAAAATTATTATGGAACTTAAAGAAAAAGATTTTGGAATTTCGATTGTAATAAGTGGCTTAATATTAGAAATTGAGGCAATTCTAAGTGAAATCGACTTAAAACCTCATACTGTTCATCTTTCTCTAGGTACATTCGGTAAGAAAGAACTTCTACCATCAGAGGATACATTAGAAATTACAACTATGTGCGGTCATCACTGTATATCACCAACATCAGTTTCTACTCTAGCTAAACAAATAGCTTTAAATAAAATTTCAATTGACAAAGCAATAAAAAAGTTATCAAAACCTTGCGTTTGTGGAATTTTCAATACTTCTCGAGCAATGAAGATTCTTAATACTATGGTGAAAGGAGAACTTTAAATTTTCCACTACCTGCAACATAGCTTAGATATAAATACCTAACTATTATATTTTCATTTAAACCTGAGAAATTCAGAATTTGAATTTACCAAATGAAGGTCAATTTGGAGGTAGAAATAATGAAAATTGGAATAATTGGAACAGGAAGTATGGGACAAACTTTAGGAAGAATTTGGGCAGAAAAAAACCATGAGATAATGTTCGGTTCGCGTGATCCGGTTAACGTTCTAAAACTTGCAAACTCAATGGGAGCTAACGTATCAGGAGGGACTTATGAAGATGCAGCTCAATTCGGTGAGGTAGTACTCCTCGCAGTTCCTTGGTCATCAGTGAAAGTATCAATCGAAAATTCAGGTGATCTGAATGGAAAGATAATTATAGATTGTACTAATGCTGTAGCACCGCATTTAGGAGGCCTATTAATTGGACACACGACATCTGCCGCAGAAAAAATAGCTAAATGGGCCGTAGGCGCAAAAGTAGTAAAAGCTTTCAATACTGTTGGTACTGAGAATTTAACGAATCTTCAATTCGGAACACAAAATGCCAGCACTTTCATATGTGGAGATGATTTAAAGGCGAAATCTATTGTAAAGGAATTGGGAATTGAAATTGGATTTAGTGTCGTCGACGTTGGCCCTCTTAAAAATGCAAGATTAATAGAACCTCTTGCCATGCTTTGGATTGAACTAGCTTATAACCAAGGTTTCGGAAGGGATATTGCTTTTAAGTTATTACACCGTAGAAAAGCTACATGATGAAAATAATTCTATAACATCACTTACTTTCAACTTTGCTTTCCATGCCTAAATTGTCAATATTCTAAAAAAATTGATTTAGGTTAAAAACTATAAATTAACTTAGATAAATTATATTTTAATAAATTTTATTTAAAGATTGAACGATGAGAGTCGCAAGATATTATAACAATGATGATATTAGGATAGATGAAATTCCTAAACCAATTATAGGTCCAGGAGAATTCTTAGTTCGGGTTAAAAAGTCAGGAATTTGCGGGTCTGATATCTTAGAATATTACCGAACAGCTAAGATGAAAAAATTAGGTGTTGATTCATTAATTTTGGGTCATGAAATCGCAGGAGATATAGTAGAAATTAGTGAATCTGTTAAACACCTTAAAGTAGGAGACCGTGTATTTGTTTCTCATCATGTTCCATGTTTTGAATGTAAGGAATGTAAACAAGGTCATGAAACTGCATGTAACCTCCTACATAATACTAATTTTGATCCTGGAGGTTTTGCGGAATATGTTAGAATACCACAGATCAACATTGAAAAGAAAGGCGTATATGTTTTAGATAAAAACGTTTCTCATGAAGAGGCTGTTTTCATTGAACCATTAGGTTGTGTATGTCGTGCACAAAAGTTAGCAAATATTAAAAAAAATCTTACTTTTTTGATTTTAGGATGTGGTATTTCTGGTTTATTACATATTCAATTAGCAAAACTTAGAGGAGCGAAAAAAGTTATTGCTACTGATATTAGTGATTACAGAATTCAAAAAGCCATTGAATCCGGAGCTGATCATGTTTTTAACGCTAAAGAAGATCTTGCAGAAGAAATAAAGAAAATCAACAATTACAGATTAGCTGATATAGTAATTGTTTGTACTGGAGCATTATCTGCCGCTAATCAAGCATTAGAATGTGGAGCCCCTGGAAGTAAAATTATATATTTTGCAGTTCCAAAACCAGGGATCAATCTTGAGGTTCCTATTAATAAATATTGGAGAAATGAAATTACTATTATGACTTCTTATGGAGCGGCACCTCAAGATCTCGATGAAGCTTATAACTGGATTTTTTCAAAAAAAATAAACGTTTTAGATTTGATTACTCATAGATATCCTCTTTCAATGACAGGAGAAGCATTCAAGGTTGTGATTGCTGCTGATAAATCATTAAAAGTAATTTTAGAGCCTGATAGAGGTTAATATTGATAAATTAAATTAAATATTTACTCCTCTGAATATGTTTGCTTATTATTCCAGATTCCCAGTAATTATAAATCTCTAAAATGAATCCTTTCATTTTTCTTTTTGGAAAAAATAAGTCCAACTTAAGAAGCGCTTCCATTGAAAGTGTAGAGTTTTTAGATGATTTAAGCGATAAAATGGCTTGGTCAACTATAGATTGATTTTTTTCTATTTTTTCTTTCATGTATTTGAATGGCGTTTTATCGGGATTTTTAACAATAAAGGAATGACTAGAAGTAAGAAAATCAGCGAATTGAAGATAAATTGACTCTGCTAAGTCAATATCTTTTAAATATTGAGAGATGGAGCATTCCACAAATCCGTACCAAGGTCCAAAACCATCTATTCCTGGTTTTGGTTGATCAAATCCTAAACAGCTAATATGAAAAATTCTCTCTTTTGGGAGTAAAAATCCAATATGAGCATTAGAATGCCCTTTAAAATTAATGGTTTCAATAACAAAATTTTCAAATCTAAACCTTACTCCTGGTTTAAATGGTTTTACACTATTACAAGGGTTAAAACCATTAGCCTTAGCAAATTTTTCTATTATAGAATATTCCATTACATTATTTAAGCCAAATCCTTCATAAAAATTATATAAATCTAAAAGAAAAGAATTTTCTGGAATTGGAGCATGGATTGTAGCTCCAAGTGATTCCCACTGATGTATATGGGTAATGTGATCCATATGGCAATGAGAAGATACGTAATCCGACACCGGACCGTATACATCAGAAATACTTTGGATCAAGTGTGGTTCAACATTCAGATCAAGTGCAATTGTTAATTTATTTCTACCTTCTTTAGGTAATATAAGAAGACCATCACAGCACGAAAAATAGAATGGTGGTGTAATTTGATGTACAAGTAATATATCCTCACTAACTTCAGTAATTTTTAGATTATTTGACTGTGAAATTGACATTAGGATAAAGAGTTTAACTGTTTTGAATCAGTTGTAATTAAGAATAGAGGGCAATTTAATAACTTAGTGAAAGCATTAAAGCTCCCACGCATATATGTCATTTCGATGTTAAGAAAAAAAAATAGTATTTAAGTAGATTGTTTATCTCTTTTGTGTTAAAACAATGGTTTCATTTTATCTTCTTGTTGTAAGAAAGTTAGGGCAAATAGCACTAGTAATATTATAATTAATACCATAGTGACGTATCCCATTGCGTTAAAAACAGTGAGACCAATAGTAGTAGCTATCAAATTAGCAATTAATAAAAAACATTCGATTAGTACTACAATTCTTATTTCCTTCCATTCTTTAGCAAAAATTGCTAAGAGTGAACCAATTGTAAGCCCTACGAATGCTCCACCGAGCATCCTGGTTACAACCCCCAATGCTGGTGTGTAAGTAATACCATAAATACTAGCACTCACCTCTGGAAGCCAAAACAGAATTGCAAAAATAAGCCCTGTTATAAAATGGATTACAAAAGTTATTTTGGTAAATTTTAAAATTTCTTCTGCCATATTTCAATCACTTTATACTGAAATCATTTTATTCAATGATTTTGATTAAGAATTTTTCATTCTATATAAATTTAGAAATCTCAATGATATTAAAGTGGTAATGAATTTCAAATTGAAACTTTATTTAAATTTACGTGTATTAAATTGAAACTTTGTGAATATCCTTGATTTTTTTAGTTAAAATAAAAAAAGTATAGTAAAAAAGAAAAATAAATTAAAATTAAAGTCCTTTTGGACCTTGCTTATAGATTTCATAGCCTTCATCAACAGAAGCATTCTCATGCACAATAGCTCTAACTGCTTTAATCATTCCGATAGGAGAATCACTTTGGAATATATTTCGCCCCATGTCGACGCCGACAGCACCTTTATCAATTGCATTTCTGCTCATTTGTAAAGCATCTCTCTCCTCGATTTTCTTCCCACCTGCAATTACTATCGGAGCTGGACAAATACCGGTGACATCCTCAAAATTCTCACAATAGTACGTTTTAACAAAAGTAGATCCCATTTCAGCAGCCATTCTGCTCGCCATTCCAAGGTATCGTGCATCTCTTACCATTTCTCGTCCCACAGCAGTGACAGCAAGCACAGGTATCCCATATTCTTGACCAAAATTTACCAATTTGGAGAGATTCATGAGACTTTGTTTTTCATATTCTCCACCAACGAAAATTGAACAAGTAATAGCAGAAACATTTAACCGAATAGCATCTTCAATTGAAACGTTAATTTCTTCATTTGAAAGTTCCTTTAACATTGAAGCTCCAGCTGATACCCTTAAAACAATTGGTACATCAAGTTCAGAAGGCACACAATTTCTAAGCATACCACGCGTAAGCATCAAAGCATCAGCATACTCAAATAAAGGTTTCATATCAGTAAAGCATTTCAATTGACCTGGAATATTTCCAAAATAACCGTGATCAATAGCTAACATTACGCAGTGTCCACTTTTTGGTTTAATTATCCTATTTAATCTGTTTTGAAAGCCCCAATCACCAATTACTACCATTTAATTTCACTTCTTTAAATTTATTTTGAATTAAATTTTAGATTATTCTTTAAATAAATTAACAATCAATATTTTATTTTTTCTATTTAAAATCAATGAGTTAAGAGAAAAAAGAATTATTAGAGTACACTTAAGAATTCTTCGACTTTATTTTTGATTTTTGAAACAATTTTATAGGAGATATTCTGTCTTATGAACTCCTTTATTAGATTTAAACGAAATTTGTTGATCTTTTTGATATTGAGGGATTTGGTTATTTGTTTAATCAAATCATCTTCATAAATTTCTTTTTCTTTATAGAGGATAGCAACAGTACAATTCACTATATCAATAAATTTAGCAATATCTTGTTGCATTAGTTCTAATTGTTCTTTTTCATCAATTATGTCTAATGCTCTTTTAATAATTTCCTCCTCGAATTTTAATTTAGTGGTCCAAGGTGTTTGATAGATATATTTATTTGTATCAATAACTAAAGAATTCCTTTTCTTTTGTTTCATACTATCAATTTCATCTTCATTTAAGAAGTAAATAGTTTTTCTATCTTTAAACGAGTCTGGTAAAATAGCATCTCCTATTGAGTTAAAGTCCTCTTCGGTATGCTCAAAATCTTCATCCTTAATAATATAAATAGTATAATTAAATATTTTTGCATGGATTAGACTTAAAACCCCATAAATTCCAAATATTTGGATTAATTTCCTCAAGTTAATAGGTCCTGCGACATCTTTTTCATCCTTAGAAGCAATTGTAATCATTTGGATATCAATTTTTTCATAACCCCTAATTGTACCTTTTGTGTCTACAAAAATTAAAAATTGGTGTTCCGGGCATACAGCATTTGGAGGGACTTGTATTTTAACTGTCCCAAATTTTTTATGGGAAAGGATAGCAGAAGGAATATTGAGGTTTTTCATTCCTCCACATGTAGGGCATACAACTTCAAGCAACGTGGATGTTTCAGTCATGTATCATAATTACCTTTTTTTCTTCACTAATAATAAAATCGTCAAATACACATAAAAATATTTATGAAGCATTTAACAAATTAGAAAATATGAAATTCAGTTCATTCCATTTAAAAATTATAATTATTTCTTATTTAAAAGCTTGTTAAATCTAATATTCCACTTATTATAATCTATAACATAATTGAATCCACAGACTGTTTCAATATTACGATTTTTAATTAAATCCCTTAACTTTTTTGCTCCACTTAAGGTTGATTGAGCAGGACCATAGGGATTTAAAGTGAAACCTTGACTCTTTAAAGCAAAGTAGTCACATATAAAAAGTATTTCTTCAAAAATATAAAATGTAAATCCAGGGGTGTGGCCATTAATATGGAATCCTTCTATCCCAGCTAAGTTAAAATCTTCTGTAAATTTTTTATCAAAGGGAAATCGTTGAGAAATAGGATGTTCTGAATCATTTTTATGAATCCAAATAAATGCAGTATAATAATTTCTATAAAGATTTGAAGCTCCAAGAAAATGGTGATGAGTGAATATAATTTTATCCATAGGTTTTAAGCCATCCGAAAAAGTAGAAGGACAATCAATCCAGATTCTCTTACCATTATGCTCAATGCAATATGCAGAATGTTCAAGGCCTAGAGGTGGGTAGGAATTTAAACGACTTATTTTTTCAGTAACGCGCGTTTCTACTATGTTGTATTTCTCTGAACACTCCTCAGCAGTGATAAATTTTTTTTTAGGAGCTCCGCAAAAAGGACAATTATCGGGATAATGTTCTATAAGATTAAATCCACAGACAGTACATACAAATTGCATTTAAAAACATCTTTAAATTCTTTATAACTAAAATAATAACTATCACTGAATAAAATTAATTAATCTTCTACTTTTCTTATTTTTAAATTTAATATATTTAAATTAAAACCGATACATTATGAAAATTGAAATTTCAGATGAAGATTCTGATTATATGTATAATATTATACAAAAGATAATTGATGAATGTGGCCCGCGTATGCCATGTAGCCCACAAGAAGCAAAGGGCGCTGAAATAGTAAAAAAAGAACTCGAAAAAACATGCGATGAGGTCGATGTTGAACCATTCACTTGCCATCCAAGAGCAGCTTTGGGTTATATTAGATTGGTTAATGTTTTGGTAATTGTGTCATTTAGTTGTTTTTTTATAATTCAACTATTTCTGGATACTTTGATGGCCCTCATTTTCGCATTTATAGTGTTTGGTTTAAACTTCTTAGCGTTTATTATAATTTGGTATGAATTTTTCAATTATAAGGAGTTCATTGATCCCTTATATAAAGAAAAACCTTCTCAAAATGTAATAGGTAAGATTAAAGCCGAAGGCGAAGTTAAAAATATAATAATTTTTTCGGGGCATATAGATAGTCAATATCAATTCAATCTTCTAACATATTTAAAGGCAGGATATGGATTAGTTACACTTCTTGGATTAGGTATCTTATTTCTCTGGATTGGAGTTTCTGTAATCTTTTTATTTATGACAATACTTGCTTTTATTATACAATTTCCACTTATTTATGATGTTTTTTTTAATATAGCTATTTGGTTTCTAATAATAGGTGGACTACCCTTAATTTCATTACTATTCTTCACTAGTCCAGGAGAAAAAGCAAATACAGTACCTGGTGCTGTCGATAATCTTAGCGCTATTGCTGTTATATTAGGCCTTGGTCGCTACTTAAAAAATCATAAAGAGAATATCCCAAAAAATACTGAGGTGAGATTAATCGCATTTGGATGCGAAGAAGCATTTTTAAGGGGAGCTTTTCGCTATGTAGCAGCACATCAAGATGAATTAAAAGAAGTTAATACTGAATGCATAAATTTAGAAATGTTCCAAGATTCAAATGAAGTTATAATATTTAATTATGAACCTACAACAAGAACACATCATTCCGAAGAGTTAGTTCAGAAAATACTCCAAACAGCAAAAATATTAAATATTAAAGCTAAAGTTTCACCAATGGGTGGAGAGGGGTTAATAGGAAAACTCCTTGGTATAACATCAGGGGGTACAGATGCTACTGCTTTTTCAAAATCAAATATCAAGGCATGTACTTTTACATCAACTGACTTATTGAAAGCATCAGAATATTGGCATACTCCAAGAGACACTTTTGATAAAATAGAAAAAGGAGCTTTAGAGAATGCATTAACTCTCTGTGAAGGATATATTATAAATAAATCTAAAACGAAATAATTATTATAAATTAACATTTGATGATAAAAAATGTATTCTGAATCAGGTAAAATTGGAAATCTTGATATTAAAAACAGATTTGTGAGATCTGCTACATACATGCGTATGTCTACAGATGAGGGGCTTGTTACTAATGATCTATTATCAATGTATAAAAATCTGGCTAAAGGAGGAGTGGGATTAATAATCACTGGTTATGCTTATGTTCAACCAAGTGGGAAATCTTTTCCTGGCCAATTAGGAGCAGATGAAGATAATTGTATTGATGGTCTAAAGAATATCGCAAAAACAATACACGATAATAGCGAGGGTTGTAAAGCAGTCTTACAAATAGCTCATTGTGGACGTCAATCTTATTTCGTGGAAAAAACGATAGCACCTTCAGCAGTATTAGAACCAATTACGGGGACTATGCCTAGAGAAATGACATTAGAAGAAATTGATGAAACTATTGATGCGTTCGCGAATGTAGCTCGAAGGGCTTGTATAGCAGGATTTGATGGGATTCAGCTTCATGCAGCGCATGGATACCTATTAAGTGGATTTCTCTCTCCGTACACAAATAAAAGAGATGATGAATATGGTGGTATTATTGATAATCGAGTAAGGATTTTTAAAGAAATTTTTAAGAGAGCTCAAGAAAAAGTGGGAACTACTTTCCCAATTTTAGCAAAAATTAACGCTACTGACTTTTTGAAGGGAGGATTAGAATTAAACGAATCGAAAATTATCGCAAGCAAACTTTCAAAAATGGGATATGCTGCAATAGAGATTAGTGGCGGAATGTGGGAAGTGTTGATGAGAAAAAAAGATGAACTGGGATGGCAACCTGCTATGATTCCTGAATCACGATTAAACATTAATTCTAAGGAAAAAGAAGCCTATCATAAATCATATGCTGAGGAAATAAAATCAGCTATTGATAAGCCGCTAATATTGGTTGGAGGAATAAGATCACTTGATGTAATTGAAGATATTTTGAATAAAGGGATAGCTGATTTCGTGTCATTAAGTAGACCTCTCATACGTGAACCTGATCTTCCAAATAAATGGTTAAAGGGAACTGGAGATAACACTTGTAAATGTATTTCTTGCAATGGTTGCATAGGAACGGCCATGCGTGGGGCTGTTCATTGTACACAAGAAAAATAGGATTGAATGTAATCAATCTAAATTAAAAAGAATAAATTTCGAGAAAATCCTGATTTCTAGGTTTTGGTTTTACAACCACTTTCACTAGTAAAATAATGAGGATCGCAGGAATTAATCCTAAAAAGCAAATTAAAAATATTCCCGCTAGAAAAACATCATTAATGTATGTATTAAAGAAAATTTGCCCGACAGAATTTATTAAAAAATGTAAAATCATACTTGGAAGAAGGTTTTTCGTTTTAATATACATATATCCAAAAGCAAGACCCAAGAGTGTCGCATAAATCACTTGAAAAGAGACAGAAATTAGGGCACTGAGAGGATCAAGACCAATTAGGATATATGTAATGATATTAAAAGTATGGGCAAATCCGAAAATAATGCTACTAATTATAAGAGATGTCCTTATACGATATTTTTTTGTGAGCATGGGAATTACTACTCCTCGATAAGCAATTTCTTCCCAAATTCCAGGAATAAGCATAAATATAAATAAGAACCATCCAAGACCACCAAATCCTGCTTCTGTAGGATTAGGGTTTCCAAATAATATTCTTGGGTCAAAAACGTAATGCCCAAGAGTTATAGCCCCAATAAGCACTACTATGCTAAATATTATGAATGATCCAACTCCAACTAAAATATTTCTAATTATTGGTTTTGATGGTCTTAAATGGATTCTTTCAGTATAATCTTTAAAGGAATAGCTCAAGTCGGGCAGTTTCAAACCTTTTGGAACTATCAAGAGTAACAAAATAGCTAGAAATCCAAATTGGAAGAAAAAATCTAAGAAAAGTAGTAAAGTATAATCAATGATTGTCAATATGTTTATAAATGGAAGAAGCACTAAAACTTCAGCAAATCCTGCTAAAAACAGAAAAATAATATACAAAATAGTTAAAATTACGCCCCCTAAGATAGGTTTATTCCTTAAAAGACCTCCCGTTTCGTATTTTGACATTTTCTCTACTTTTGGAAACATCTTCGTAAAAATATATATCAAACTTGATAATGCGATGATTCCTATTATTGATAGAAGGATTATCGCAATTGTTGTTCCGAAAAGGGATATTGAAAGATTTCCAACTAATAGAAAGATAAAATATAGCGCTGCTACAGATACAATCATAAGAATCCATTTTGCAATCTTATGCTCCTTGTTTAATTCCTCAATAATATATTTATACTTCATTTTCCCAAATAATGCAATTTTCATCTCAAGCATTAATAATACGAAAGTCCAGGCAATTGGCAAAGTCAAGAAAAGTAATAATATCACTAAAAATGAATTTAAAAGGAAAGTGAGTACTATAGACAATAATACTAGCGATAATCCTTGAATAGATAACATTAATATTATTTTTGCTTTCACTTGTTCTCGTGGAACTACTGGTAATGATGCTATTGTAGATGCTCCTGATCCCTCAATATTCAGAAAACCCGCGACTAGCATAGGCGGAATAAATAAGTAAACACCTAATATAATCGACCATACCATTAATATTCCCTCTATCGAGGTAACTTCCCCAATGAGTGGTCCTTGTAATGTTAGAACCATAATCAAGGGATAAAATATGGGGAGGAATATGAACATAAATGATTGGATATCTCTCGTAGATGAAATTAAATCTTTTCGTAGAAATGCTTTGATTGGTGTAATGGGTTTCACTTCTACTTGAATTGGCTTCCTCTCAACTATCTTTTCTGTTTTGATCTCAGTTGATACTACACTACGTAGAGCTCCTCTAGCTTTTCTGAATAAACCCCAAGTCAATAATATGAATAAAGCAAACCCAGCAAGAGTGCTAAATAATAGCGCTGGTGGCACCTGGTTTGGAACTATACTTAATGATATTAAATAACCAGGAGCAAGGAGGAACGGAATTAAGCTTAGAAAAATATTTACAGTATCAGAAGGTTCACTAGTGGCAAAAATTACAAAAAAAGTATCAATAGCACCAATGGCCCATTGAATAACGAATGAAGTTCCAAAAATGATGATGAAATACCCTAGCATCGTCAACATTCTAACTACATTAGCCTTTTTTGACTTCCCCTTCGACTCTGAGAAAAGAAAACTCAATTTTTCTCCAATAATAACTAGGAAACTAAAACTAAATACTACATTCACAAAAGAAACTAGCAATGTTACCAAAAATATTAAGATATTTAGAGTTACAAACAACATAAATAATGGAAAAGATAATGTTAATATTATTATAGGGATATCAAGATTACGAAATAAAGTCATAAAACCGATTTTTTTTAAATCCTTCTTCGAGAAGGGTAGTGTTTGTAACCATTTGAAAGCATTCCCCGACATAAAAGAACTAGTTGAAATCATGCCAAACATTAACATATATAAAAGCATCATTCCTAAGTATATACCAAAAAGAAAAGATGAGACAAAAATTATGGTATTTAACGTAAATGCCCCTTGTCTAATATAATCAGCAATTTGGAAATACGGTATTAATGAAAATAGTGGTAAAAACGCAAAAAGAAATGAAAATACAATCTTCATGGCTAAAAATTGATTTCTAATATACTTTTTGTTCTTCTTAAATTTTTCAATTAGCCTTGCTTGATGGGCTCCTGATGATGCCAATGAAGCTTCCATCAAAATTTCGTATGTTGGATATTTAGCTAGAGAATAGAACGATTTTTGCTTTTCTTTTTCCATCTTCATTTTCACTCTTAATTGTTTGCTTTAAAAGATGCCCGTAATTTTTTTATAATCTCATCAACCGACGTATCTTGTTCAGTTAACCGCAAGAAGACATCTTCTAAACTTGCACCTAACTTATCCGCTTGTTTTCGAAGTTCTTCAATTGTGCCAATCCCAACCATTTTGCCCTTATTAATTATCCCAATCCGATCGCATAAATCCTGTGCAATTTCCATTATATGGGTCGAAAATAGAACTGCTCCTCCCCGTTGAGTATGAAGACCTATTATAGATTTAACAACTCTTACAGATTTCGCATCAAGGCCTGCAATTGGTTCATCCATTATAAGTAAATCTGGAAAATGAAGAATAGCAGCAATAATCTGCAATTTCTGTTTATTACCATGAGATAATGTAGCAATTAGTTGATCATAATATTCAATAGCATCTAGGCTCTCTAAATATTCTTTTGCAAGTTTAGTCGTTTTTTCTCCATCTAATCTTCTAACTGAAGCGATAAAATTAAATAAATCTTTAGGTGTTAATGATTTGAATATCAGAGGTTCTTCAGAAACATACCCTATTCGATGTTTGATTTCTACTTCATCTCTCTCAGGATTTAATCCAAACACTCTCATTTCTCCTTCATTAGGTTCAAGAAGTCCTAATAAAAGTTTGATCGTAGTAGTTTTTCCGGCACCATTTGGCCCTAGAAGGCCAAAAACCTCTCCTTTATGGACCTCAAATGAGATACCATTAACAGCTTTAACTTCTCCAAAAAATTTCTTTAATCCATTAATAGCAATTACAATATTATCTGACATTTTCACTTCTCGATTTGATTTAATAAATTTAATTCCCTATTGATACAATAATCTAACTTTTTACCTAAATTCTATTATTTTTAGTGATATATATACAATTATATATTTATTACTCTTTTATATATAATATAATATTTAAATGTTTTCAATAAGTTACTAACATAAAGAAGACCATCAAAATACTTAAAATTTCATGATTTCAAATTATATATTTCAATATATATTTAGTTTGTTACCAAAAATTTTATTTATATGGGAATTTAACAAACTTCATTCAGGGCTCTTTTTTTGATTAACAATTAAGACGATAGATATGATTACAATTATAGTACCAATAAGATGAGCCAATGTAAATATTTCTTCAAGAAACAGTGTAGCAAATAGGGCAGCAGTAATGGGAGTTACTCCAAAAATAGTGCTAGCTTTTGATATGTCTAAAAATGAAAGAGTTTTATACCAACATACCAATCCTACACCATAAACAGCTCCCATTCTTAAGTAAAATAGGTAATTAGCGGGCTCAAAAAATAACTTTAAATCAAATGGGTAAATAAGAAAATAAGTCATAATAATAATTAGCCCTGAGAGAAAATTTCTAAGGAATACCATTTGGATAGGAGTTAACTCCTTTCGAGTAAACATAGGCTTGGTCAGAGTATGTCCAACCATCCATAGGAAGCTAATTAATAAAAGAATACCAACCCCAATTAAAACTGTAAGGTTTAATTCAACTAACGAGAAGAACTGAGTAATACCTATTGATAATCCAAAAAATAACACAATAGAAAAAAGAATTTGTAATTTAGTTATTCTTTCACCTAAGATCAAATACCCTAAAAACAAAGAAAAGAATACTGTTGTTTTTTGAGTCAAAGAACCGTTGATAGCTCCAGCTAAATCATATCCAACAAAGAAAAGAATTTGGTTAATAGCAAAAATTATTCCGATGGAAATTAATAACCAGAAGTTATCTTTCCAACCCTTTAGTACTTTTATTTTTTCATGTTCATTTTTTAGGTTATTAGGATTTATTTTTCTTAATTCTAAAAGCATTAGGGGTAAAAATATTACAGTTTCGACCAAACATGTCATGGCCGCTGCTAAATAAGCATTTATTACAGGTGGTCTTGTTTTTGCTACAATCGGTTGTAATCCAACAAAAATTACACCAATAATACCAAATATCAAACCTTTCTTAGTTTTGATCTCCAATATAATTATGAAAACAATTAGTAATTATAAAACTTTATTCTGATGGATAGTAAAGGTTCATTCTCTTTTTTCTCCAACAGCAATTATTAAAACTTTTACTAAAATATCCCATTAAATTGAATTTTTTTTTATAGGAGAAATTAATTTAAACAATTGAATATTTCTTATCAAAATTATATAAGAAGAGCCCGGCAACATGGTCATAGATAAAAAATGGTTTGTAGATAAGATTAATGCCTTTTTAAAAAATGATGAGAGCAATAAAATGGACCTCGTTGATGGATCTCTAATATTCACACCTGATACGGTTGTAGGTTTTGTTTCTGGCAGTGATCCTATTTTTAATGAATACAAGGAAATTATAGGAAGCTTTCACCTCACACCTACAGAAGCGTTCTCTAAATACTGTGAAAAGAATGGTATAAAATCCTCATATGTAAACTTATCTGTTGTAGGTTTTGTCCTTCCAATTAACGAGAAGACAAAAAAGGAAAACTTAGAGTATTCAAAAACAATGCCTTCTGAACGATGGGCTCACACAAGGCTTTATGGTGAAAAATCAAATCAAAAATTACAGAAATATTTAGTTAGTGAATTAGAAAAAGAGGAAATACTAGCTCTAGCACCAATGACAAAAGATTATCTTTTTAAGGTTCATAGTAAACCTGAGAAAGGTTTTTTTGCATCTACATGGAGTCACAGGCATATGTTATTTGCCACAGGTTTAGGATCTTTTGGATTATCAGATGGGTTCATAAATGAGAGGGGTAAAGCGATGAGATGTGGGAGCATCGTTGTTGATTATAAATTACCTTCAGATGCTAATAATAGACCTTCAGATCCATATGAATTTTGCACTGAATGTGGTGACTGTATCAATAATTGCCCTGTAGGAGCAATTTCGTTTGAAGATCGTCATGATAAAAAAGTATGTCACAAACATGTAATGAGTACAATACCATACGTTAAAGAAAATTATGGCATTGATATCTATGGATGCGGACTCTGTCAAGTTGGCGTTTCTTGCGAAAATGGAATTCCTAATAAATAAACTATATGACTTTTAAAAATTGGATTCTGTTAAATAAGGAGAGGATATTGCTATCCTCTTCCTCTTTTAGGAACCCCGCGTG
>JAHLWT010000184.1 GCA_019057775.1 Promethearchaeota archaeon | reverse complement strand
GAAGCAATGCGCGAAATATCAGGTAGATTAGAAGAAATGCCCGGAGAAGAAGGATATCCTGCTTATTTACCCTCTAAACTTTCAAGCTTTTATGAAAGAGCAGGAGTTGTTAAAACATTAGGGAAAGATCATCTTGGGAATGATAGATTGGGATCATTGACAATTGTTGGAACTCTTTCACCTCCTGCTGGAGATTTTAGTGAACCTGTTACTGCTACATCAAAGAGGTTAGTTCAGGTCTTCTGGGCGTTGGATCCCGCATTAGCGTATTTGAAACATTATCCCGCTATTAATTGGCTTAATTCTTATTCTAATTATCCCACATACATTGCAGATTGGTGGTATGAAAGAGACATAGATTGGCCTGATATAGATATAGATTGGATAGAATGTCGAAAACAAGTAAATGACATCTTATCGCAAGAGCAGGATCTAAAACATTTAGTGCAACTTATTGGGGAGAAAAATTTGGAAGATAAAAATCAATTGATTCTCTTTATGGCAAGAATGATAAAGAACGGCTTTCTAATTCAGAGTGCATTTGATGAGGTGGAGAAATTTACGGGTATTAAAAAATTATTAGGGATGATTAAACTGTCCCTATTAATTTACAAAGAAGGGCAAAACTTGATTAATCGAGGGATCTTAATTGAAAATGTTATTGATCCTGAGCTCTTAAATTCAATTTTGAGAATAAATAAAACGATTAAGAATGATGAATTTGAGAAAATAGAAAACCTAAAGAATAAACTTATAAAGAATATTAGAGATTTTACTTTACAATAATTAATTGTGGTGGCTTTTATTACAATTTCTTAAGGTTTAAACCACTCAAAGAAATAATATGATTTTGTTAATGGATTCGCGATAACAAACTTTTTCCTCACAGAGGTGGCTAACCTACCAGCTCTTACCATATCTATAGCTGTTATTTCAGAATCATGGGGTAAGACATGTACCATAAAAAGAGAATGTTCAAGTCCAGGTCCTTTTTTATATATAACGTAATCAGCACCAAATTTTAAGCCTGGTCTTGGGATGTATCCTCTTTCCCTCAAATCATTATATATGATATACTTTTCTTCAAATTTGTGATGAATCTTTATTGCTATCTCATAAAATTCTTTAGATTCTAAATATTTCTTTTGTTTCACATCATAAATTGTAATTTCGTCTTTTTCCAATAAATAGTTTGCTTCTATTAGTGATAATTCACTTGGTTTTGAGAAATACTCTAATCGTGGTTTATTGATCCCCAAAGGGCTACCAAAAAAACCACGCTTCACATAAAGATAAGACGCATGGATTGGATTGAACACGACAACGCGTGAATTAATGAATTTTGTTGGAATTTTTTCTGGCAGTTCTATATCATCCAAAGAGATTTGGTTTTCCTTTACTTCATTCATCACTAAAGAGTTATTAAAAATAATTTATTAAACCTTCCAATTTTCATACAAGTAGATGAAATTATATAATTTTCAATATTAATATTTAATAGTAAATATCAAAATATTCAAGGTGAAGTAATGATCGTTAGAAAGGCAGCAGTAGCAGGTAGTTTTTATCCTCGATATAAACCAGACTTATTGAGATTATTAAATGAATCTTTTATTAATGATCAATTTGGACCTGGAGAAGAACTTAAATCTTTAAACCAAGAACAAAGAACCGTTATTGGTGGTGTTTCTCCTCATGCGGGTTTTACTTATTCTGGATGTTGTGCTGCGTTCACCTACTTAAATTTATTTAAAGAAAGGATACCTGACATTGTTATAGTACTAGGTACTGATCATATTGGTTATGGAAAAGTAGCGTTAATGAGAGAAGGAAGATGGGAGACTCCTTTAGGATATTTGGAAATTGATGAAAATTTATCTAAAGAGATCCTAAAGAATAGCAAAACTATAATCGATGATGAGTCTGCATTTATTGGATTTCCATTTGGAAGAGAACACAATATTGAAGTACAATTACCCTTTATAAAATACTGTGCTGGAGATAAGGATGTTAAAATTGTACCAATAACAGTTTCTGTTAAAAAATTTGATGTACTCGAAAAAATCTCTACTGAGATCGCATCCGTAATAAAATCATATAGCAAGGATGTTGTAATTATTGCTTCCTCCGATATGACTCATAAAGAAATTAACGGCAAGGAAGATTTGAACAAGTTTAAAGCAATAGATCAAAAAGTTATAGATGCTTTCATTGAATCCAATCCTGAAAAAACACTGAAAATGGCTTCGAATACAACAGTCTGTGGTGCCCAAACTATTACTGCTTTAATGTTGATTTGCAAGAACTTAAATGTTAGTAAAGGAAAATTGTTAAAATATTATACAAGCTCAGAGAAAACAAGTAATTTTAGAGGATACTGTGTTGGATATTTTTCTGGGATAATTACTAAATAATGTTTGAAAATTGATAAAAAAATAAAAATTGTGAATAATATGTCTGAAGATAATGAAAAAGTTGATGATTTCGTAAGCCTATGGCGAAATAAAATGATAAACGGGAAGAGTAAACCAAGTGCAATTGGAGAGACCTTAGAGAAGATCAAAGAAGTAGAAAAAGAGAACGAAAATTTGAGAAATAAAATTAGGGAAAATATAGAATTAATAAGTAAAACAGAAGAAATTGTCAAGAAAACTATTGAAGAGAATGAAAGATTAAATGAGGAAATTAAACAAGCAGGAATGATTGGGGAGGTAAAAGTAACAGAAATTAAGAAAGAAAATATGGAACTTAACAACAAATTTCAAAATCTAAATCAAAATTTAACAATGAAAGAAGAAGAAATAAAAGTAGCACATAAAGAGATAAATGAATTAAAACTCCAAATTGAAAATTTGTCAACAATAGAAGAGTCTATCCCTAAGACTGCTTCGGAAACAAATTCTGAAGTTACTTCGGCATTAATTGATGATTTGCAATCTGATATAACCAAGAAAAAGATTAAGATTGCTGATTTAGAAAAAAAACTCATGGATCTTATTGAAGATAATGAAAATTTGAAAGGAGAAATTAAGAATTTATCAACCAAAGATAAAACTCCTGTTGAAACGCCTAAGACCTCAGTTATAAAACCTTTACCTATACAAACTTCTCCTAACACTCTAGAAATACTATGCCAGGACCTACAATCAGATTTAAATAAATATAAAAGAATTGTGGAGACATTGACTAAGGAAAAATCTGAAATTCAGCGTAACATTGATGGAAGTGGGTTACAATTAGAAGTAGAAGAATTAAAAGAACTAAAAAAGGAAAATGAAGAACTTAAGATTCTCTTATCTCAAATACAAGAATCTCTCAAGAAAAAAACAGAAGAGGAGCTTTCTACCGTTCCTGTAGATGATTTAAAAGAAAAAATAAAAGAGCTTCAAAATCAGTTAAAAGAAAGAGATCATTTAATTGCAGAGTTAAAATTGACAACACAAACTCCCGTTTCAGTTCAAAGAGGACCCATGTCAAGCTTAATTGAAGATTTACAGAGTAAAATAAATAAATTAAAAATATCGCTTGAGGAAAAGAATAAAATTATTGAAGAATTTAAATCTTCATAAATGAACAATCAAACAAAAAAGCATTCTTCCATCATTTTTGCCGGTCATTTTGCTATTGATCACATAGTCCGGTTTAAACGCATAAATAAACCCAGTTTAGGGGGAAGTGTGTCATTTTGTTCATTAGCATTAAGTAAATATACAAGAAATGCAAAGATAGGCATAATTTCTCATGTAGGTAGATTAAATTTCAATTCCTCTTTAATTAATAGAATTAAGAATAAAAATATTGATTTAAGGGGAATAAAATACTCTCAAGTGAGAAATACTATTTTTGTTTTAGATTACTTTAATCATACTAGAACTTTAACCCTCAAATCAAGGAGCCCTAATCTTGATTTTAATGATATTCCTTCTGAATTTCTTAATAACCCTCCAGATATTTTTGTACTAGTACCATTGTGTCATGAAATTTCACATGAATATATAACTCATATTTTAAAACAATTTCCAAATGCGTATATCGGGATAGATCTGCAGGGTTTTATTAGGAAAATTGATGAAGTTGGTAAAGTTACCTATGTTTATGATACTGAGATCATCGATAATATAAAAAAAATTATAGATTTCATTGGAGATAGATTGATATTGAAAGGTTCAGAGGAAGAAATGAAACTAGTTGCCGGGGAGTGTGAGGATTTTGAAAGTGTTATGGCTCACTGCAATGAATATGATAATAACGGAATTTACATCATGACCTTAGGAGAAAAAGGTTCCATGCTCACTAAAAAAGGAGAAAAAATCTTAAAAATTCCTGCATTTAAAGCCAAAAGAGTCATAGATGAGACTGGTGTTGGAGATGTATATTTTTCAATATTTCTACATGAATTTATTCATTCTGATAAGACGTGGGGAAGTGTTAAAAAAGCAGCATACCGTGCATCTGCTGCAGCTTCATTTCTAGTGGAAAAAAAAGGTCCTTCTGGTTTTAAAACAAAGAAAAAAATTTTAAATAGAGTAAAAAAAGCAAGTTATATCACTTAATTATAGCAAAAACCAAAGAAATCATGCATATCAATTCTCATTTTGCTGTAGGGATAATAATAGCGTCTTTCTTAAACTTTTACTTAGAGTTTAAACTGATAGAATTCTTACTAGTCGTGATCTTCTCTTTTATCTGCGATTTTGATGTATTGTTTGCCAAATTTGCTAAAGATAAAAATCATCGAATGTTAATCACCCATTCTATTATTCCAAGTTGTATAATCATTTTAATTGGAAGTATTTTTAATTGGTTAACTTTAACAATTAGTGGATTTACCTATTTGATTCATATAGTTATTGATACTATTGATTGGGGAACCAATTTTCTTTACTTTAACCATAAGCAGGTGGGGTTTAAACTTTTGATATCAAAAGAAGAGTTTAATAATCTTTCTCAATATCTTTCTAAATACAAAAACCTTGGCTCGTTTTTTGATAATAAATATTACAATAATAAGCTGTGCCTTGTGAGTGAAGTTTTACTATTTATTTTCATGTGGGTATTTATTCTAATTTTTGCGTTTCACTTCGTTTTAATAGCCCTAATTTATTTCCTTGGATTGTATTTCCATTTATCTCGTCACTTCCATCTGAAAAAAATTGAAGCTGAGTAATTATCTTTTAATTAACAATGTATTAGTGTAATGTTTTATCATTATTTAACATAAATCTGAGAAGTTTGATTCTTATAATTTAGTTAGACAATCTTTATTAACGCTATATATATATCTTTTTTTAAAAAAAAGTGATTTTATATGTCTGACAGAATGAAAGTTAATATAGTTGGTGTAACTTTAGAAGAGGAAATGTTATTTAAGTGTGATCTCGGAAAGATTAATATGCAAGATTTATATCTTGACGAAAGAGATTTGAGAGAAGCAGAAAAAATAGGACCTAGTCCAGCTAGGTTTCTAGCATTGGCAGTTTTAGGTTGTATGGGAGCTAGTTTTGCATTTTGTTTAAAAAAAAAGAATTTCACCTTGGATGAATTAGATGGAAAGGCAGAAGTTATTATGAAAAGAAATGAACATGGATTATGGCGAGTTAAAAAAATAAACCTAAATATAAATCCGAAGATTGATGACCCTCAAATGAGAAAAAGAGCGGATCAATGTAGAAAATTCTTTGAACAATATTGTATCATAACACAATCAGTCAGAGAAGGTATAGAAGTTAATCTTAATCTTGATTATTAATTACATGATCCACTTTGAACTTCACTTAGATTAAAAATTATCAATCCCTAATACCATCTTCCGTTATTGAAAAAATAGCATCACTCTCCGGTATATTTGGAGCATCTACGACTTTAGCAACTCTTTGTTCTCCTTTTCCTTTCCGTAAGTATATTCTTATCGTTGACCCATGTGCCATAATATGACCTCCCGTATGTGTTGTTGGATTTCCATAAAATACATCCGGCTTAGAAGAGACTTGATTTGTACATACAACCCCTAATTCATCATATATCTCTGTTAATCTTAATAGATCATGAATATGGCTATTTAGTTTCTGCTGTCTTGTTGCTAATGTACCCCTTCCTATATATTCGCTGCGGAAATGACCAATGAGTGAATCTACTATAATCAATTTTATATTTTTTTCTTTAATTATCTTATTAGCCTCTCTTGCTAACAAAATTTGATGGTCACTATTATAAGCTCTTCCAAGGATTGTTTTTTTTAATATACTATTATGATCTAAATCTCTCCCTATAGCCATTTGGATTAATCTCTCCGGGCGGAAGGTTCCTTCTGTGTCTATGTACAAAGCATTGCCCTCAAGACCACCGTTTTCATACGATAATTGGACATTTACGCATAATTGATGACATATCTGCGTCTTTCCTGTTCTATATTCACCATAAAGTTCGGTAACTGCTCCTGGTTCAAAACCTCCTAATAACAAATCATCCAAATTTTGACTCCCTGAAGTTAATCGATTTAGAGCCTTTCTTTTTTCCCAGATTTTATCTGCTGATTTGAATCCCATTTTTTCAATATCTTGAGCCGCCTTAATTATTTTTTTTGCCGTTTTTTCTCCTATCCCAGCTTCATCCATTAATTTTTTTAATGGATACATAGCTAGAATTCTAATAGTTAGAATTCCTGCATCTTTTAACTTCTTTACCGTAGCATCTCCTACGCTTGGTAAATCTTTCAAATCATAAGATGTCTTTAAATTTTCCTTATCTGTAAGATCGTCAGATTGAGCTTTTTTCTTTGCCATTATCACGTATCAATTACAAATATTATATGAATTTCTTAAAAATATGATATTCTCTTATGAAATAAATATAAAAATAAGAATAAAAAGTTAATAGAAGAATAAGAAAACTCTCTTCTTTTTATTTTGCCTCCTTCCCGCTACGAGTGATTAGAAGTAAAAGAATAAACAAAATCACCGAAAACAAAAATGTTAAAACACCCATTTGCTCTGGCAACCACACATAGCTTAAATAAAGAAATGGAATGATAAAAATTGCGATAATAATTACAAACATGGGAAGTGGTATTTCTTCATCTTTAATATCAAGAATTAATGGGATAATAACAAGTAAAATGATTAATGTAGCCGAAACTTTAAATCCAAGAACAATTGAGTCAAGAAAAATTGTAGAATGAACATTTGGCAACCAAAAAAATAATATCTTTTCAGTATAAAGTTGTAAATCAGAATTTATTTCAGGTATAATAGCACTTAAAATAAATTGTATTAATATTGCAAGAGTAAGATATAATAGTATCTCATTAATTTCTTTATTTTTTTTAAGATAAACACCAATTGTGTCTCGTAACAATGTAATAATCCATAATATGAAAAGTATAAGATATGCTAGAAGAGGATCGTATCCCATTGCCCAAAAATAATTGACTGGGACTACTGCTACGATATAGGCGAAATAGCCATATTTCTCTTCCCTCTTAAATAAGTCAAATAAGAGGAAAACCCCAAAAATTACAAATAAAGTCGATAGAATTATTACAAAATTTAAATCTAAAGCCACGTTAATTTCATCTCTTATTTTTTTATATTATTATTTATTTTAATATATAATTAATTCTATTTTTTTTAAAGTTTTAATTCATTTTATATGTTTTTCATATCAGAGTTCGGAAATCAATTTTTCCAATTCAGTCAACATTTTCTGTGCTTTCTCTTTCTCTTCGGATTCGGCAGATAGAAGTATTGAATTTCTGTACAATGCAACTTTTATAAGCGTATAAGCATCATCTTCAATAATTTTTAATTCATTTATGATATCATGGTATTTATAACCGTTTTCTTCCGCTAATTTTCGCAATCTGTTATGTATGTTATCTATAATATCCGACGAAACTGGAATAGATCTATTCAATTTAATTCCTTTTGGAAATCCTTTTGTTAATGAGCTGATTAAGTCATTCTGCTCAGCCATTATTTCAAGAATCTTAAGTAGAATGAAGTTACCATCACTGAAGGGAGCCAGCTCGGGGAAATAAAATTTGAGTGTATCCGCTGCAGCAAAGCAAGCTCTCTCTTCTCTAATTTGTCTTGAGATTTCTCCTGGATCATTTTCAACTTGTTTAGTAGGAAATCCACTATCCTCAATAAAATGTTTTACCACAGGAGAGACTGAAGGAGTGGTAATAATAGTATTAGGCCTAGATCTTAAAATTCGTTTGTCAAACGAGATAAAAAGCATTAATAAATCTTCGAAACTTATTTCCAATCCATTCTCATCTATCACTAATATTCTTGAACCGTCTACGTCAAAACATACGCCTAAATGACTGTTGGATGCTTTCACAATATCAGCTGTATTTCTGATTGTATTAATGCTTGGCACAGGACTCGAAGACCTTTCACGATAATGTGTATTTAACGCGATAATTTCTACTCCAATATCATTAAATAAAAGAGGAGTAATTTTACCTGTAGGTCCATACGAACAATCTACTACAATTTTTAATTTAGCTTTCCTTATTTTTTTCTTATCAACAAATTGTGAAAGTGATTTAATATATATATCGGCAGTTTGAGGAATGTTTGTAATTTGCCCAATTTTGTTAGGGTCCACTCGCCTAATATGTTGAGGATACGTATTAAACGAATTAATGATTTTTTGAATTTCAGACTTTGCTAATTCGATTCCTCCAGCATCTACAAATCGAATTCCCACATCCTCACTATAATGATGTCCCCCCGATAGATATACTCCTCCACTTGCGCCAAACCGCCTAATTGTAAATTGTAAAAGTGGAAAAGTACAATCGGAAAGATTTAAAAGATTAATTCCTGTAGACATTAAACCTGAAGTATAAGCTCTTTTTAACATGACACTATCATTATGATAATCCCTCCCCATTACAACTGATTCGTTTTGGTTAAATAAACTACCATGAATTGACCCAATAGAACTTGATATCTCTGGAGTGAAGACATAATTTGCTTTCCCTATTATTCTGCCGTTTTTATTTAACTCATTAAGGTTTGTAACTGATTTATTAGGAATCATTTAATACTCGCTTTTTGGAACATAGTGACTTTTCAATTGGAAATTATATATTATTCCTAACTAGATGAGAATATATAATTTTAACTATTTTTATTTATTTCTCGACTCTCTTTAGTATTTAAGAAATGAAAAATTATATAAAATTAACCTTGTTCTAATTATTAAATTATTACCACAAAGATGATTTAATTGACTGAGATCGGAAGTTTTTGCCTTGTTTTGCATGCTCACTTACCTTGGGTTATAGGGCATGGCGTATGGCCACACGGTATGGATTGGATAAATGAAGCCGCGGCTGAGACTTATGTTCCCTTATTAATGGAATTATATAAGTTAGTTGATGATGGATATCATCCAAAACTCACTGTTGGCCTCACTCCCGTCCTATGTGAAATGTTACGGAACCCTCGATTTATAGATAGCTTTATTGGATACTTAGATGAAAAAATTAATGCTGCTCTATTTGATTTTGAAGATTTTACTAAAAATAAGTACAAAGAGGGAAGAATCAAATTAACCAAATGGTGGCAAGAATTCTATTCACGTGTGAAGGATGACTTCATTCATAGATATAATAAAGATATCGTAGGTGCGTTTAAGAATCTGCAAGATCAAGGAATTTTAGAGATAATCACCTGCGGAGCTACTCACGGATATACTCCACTTCTTTCTAAAGAAACATCTCTAGATGCTCAATTCAAAACTGCAGTTGATAGTTATAAACGGCATTTTGGAAGAGCCCCTACAGGTGTGTGGTTACCTGAATGTGCTTATCGGCCAGGGTATAAGTGGAAAAATCCTATAACTGACGAAGAATATGAACGTCCTGGTATCGAATATTTTCTTGCTAAAAATGGGTTAAAGTATTTTTTTATAGACACTGCCTTATTATTAGGAGGAAAATCACAGGGAGTTTATGCTGCTCGATTTCCCTTGCTGGCTGAGCTCTGGAAGCAATTTGAATCTCAGTATGAAGAAATCCCAACTTCATTTGAAAAATCTCAGTATGAACCTTACCTTGTGGCCACAGCTCCATCAACTGGAGCTCCAGTAGGTTTTTTCACGAGGGATGAGAAGACCGGAATTGTAGTTTGGAGTGGGGAACATGGATATCCCGGCTGTGCAGAGTACTTAGATTTCCATAAGAAGCATTTTCCTGGTGGGTTAAAATACTGGAAAGTTACTAGCCCAAAGCTTGATTTGGGAAAGAAAATGCTATATTGGCCTGATGATATTCCTGGAAAGTTGGATGAAAATGCCAGTCATTATGTTAATTTAACTAAGGATATTTTAAGAGAATATAAAGACAAGTTTGGAAGAAATGGCATAGTCGTGGCCCCTTATGATGCAGAACTATTTGGACACTGGTGGTTCGAAGGAAATTGGTGGATAGCACGCGTTCTTCGATGGATGGAAGATGATCCGGAGATTGAACTAACTAATACAAGGTTATATCTCGAAGCTAATCCACCAAATAAGGTAGTAAGCATAATAGAGGGCTCTTGGGGTCAAGCTTCATCTCACTGGGTGTGGTTAAATGAGTGGACGACGTGGACATGGGAGAGAATATATGAATGCGAATCTAAGAGCGAAGATATCATCGCAAAATATAAAGATTCTCACGATCCAAATCTTATAAAGATTTTAAAACAGATGGCGCGAGAACTTCTATTATTAGAGAGTAGTGATTGGCAATTTTTAATAACTACTTGGTCAGCACGAGATTACGCGGAAAATAGAATCTCCCTCCACTATGAGAATTTTAATAGACTATACGACATGGCTTCAAGATATGCGAGTGGTCAAAATGTCGAAGAAGGGGAATGGAATTTCCTTAAATCAATAGAAGAAAACGATGACTTATTTGAAGCATTAGATCTCGAACCATTTGCGAAAAAATGAATAAATTAAGTTTTTGTTAATTATTTGAGTCCAAATTTATTTACCAATTAGTATATTTGCTAACATTTCTAACTTTTCAAAAATATTGGACTATAAAAATTATAAATACTAGTCTCAATTCTTATCTATTAAGAAAGAGTAATGTCTATAATAATATTTAAGAGTTGAGGTAATTAAATGAGAGTCAATCTGAATTATTATGAAATTCTAGAAGAAACTTTGATAGAAGAGATGGAATGGTTGAAAGAAGAATTTGAAATTTTGTTTGCTCCAAAAACGAGCAAATTTGCTATCAAAGATAAAAAAATTGCTAATGATATTATAGACTATGTTTTAGAACATACTTACGTGTATGGTAATATTATAATGCTTAATTTATTAAATGAAACAGTAAAAAAAATTGAGAAAAGGTATGTTAATTTACTTTAATCAATTCTTCTGAAGTAGTCGATCTCTAAATCTTGAAAACAAGAATCTATTGACTCCATTTCTTCTAATTCTCTTGTAGATAGCCGCTCCTTATCATTAAAATTTTTAGCAGCCCATATTAGTTTGAGAAATCTTTGATGATGATGATGAAATCGTTGGTTAGCATATTCTTTGGCCTGTTTAGTATAAAGGAGAAAGGGCCAATCACTTCCCTCCATTAAAATTAATTCTCGAGCAGTTTGTTTTAAAATTCTTTTTTCCCCCTCATTAGGATTTGGATTTGTTTTTAAAATATTTTCAAATTCGATAATTGATCCATTAATATATGGCCATATCCATCCGTGGTCTGGATTTTTCCATACTCTAAAGTCTCCTCCTTCACCCCAACTACTCTCTCCCATCCTAATCATAGAAAATTGATTTTTATATTTAGAGACATAATCAGAAATAGTGATCATTTCTATTGTTTCTTGTTTATTAATTAACTCAATTACTCGTTTTAACCAATCAACCCCTTCTGCAAACCAATGCCCAAACAATTCGAAATCAAAGGGACTAATTAAAATTCCCTGGATATTTGGGTTGCTTGAAAATTGTTGTAGCTCATCAATTAATAAAGAAATGAAATGGCGGGCATCAGAATCAACTGTTTCCATCGCTTTTTCAATGTTATATAATTTTTTTTCATTAAAACCTATAGATTTGTCTGTTATTTTGTGATAATGCAGTCCAGATTCATGATCTTTTTTATGAAATTCTCGATAATTGATATTCCCAGGATACCCTATTTTCGCGTCCCATACTTGTCTACTTACATTTCTGCTTCTTCCAAATACAGTAACACCTGTATTTAATAAATATCCCATATTTGTACTTAAACCAATTTCATTATTTTGCTCTATAATCTCGGCATTCAAGATTCCATGGGAATCAACGAAGAAATATTCTATACCTGAATTATCTAGCCAATAATCTATACTTTCTCGTATTTTCCCTCTTATCTCTTTTTTGGGGCGATAAGCACATTCAGGAAGCCAGATACCTGTCGGGTCGTTTTTAAAATATTTTTTATGAGTATCTACTGCCGTCTGAATCTGTGAAAATAATCCAGAATCACTCTCAAGCAAAGGTAAGAATCCATGGGTAGCTCCACAAGTGATCAATTCAATCATTCCTGAATCCTGCAACCATTTAAAACTTCCTAATATATCCCTGTAGTAGTTGTGATAAAAAGTGTCTAATACATGCTCAAAATTATTCAAATGAAATTCAGCAATTTTTCTTCTCTCGAAATGATTTTCAAATCGTTTTACATCACTTTTAGCTCTCGATATTAATCTATCCATGTACTCCGTAAATCTCTGTTTCATGTACTCATCTGCTAATTGTTCAGCTAGTATAGGCGTAATGTTTATGGTAATAGCAGTCTTTAATCTATTCTCTTTGAATTCTCTTAAGGTATTTAGCATAGGAATGTATGTCTCGTTCATAGCTTCCATTAGCCACTCTTCACCAGCAGGCCATGTTCCCGACTTTTTACACCATGGAATATGACCATGGAGTACTAGCCCAAAATACCCAAGTGTCATAATTAAAGGATAGTAAGTTTGAATCTTAATTATTATTTCTTATTAAATTAAAAAAGAGAAAGCACATGGAATAAAGGTGCTATCCTGGAATAAGAGAATATTATATTTGTTGGCCGAGTTCAAGTGTTTGATCTCGGATCTGTGAATTGTCACTGATTTTACAATTTGGAGCAACTATTGCCCTCTCTAGAACTACATTTTCACCAATTTCACAGTTATTGCATATAATGCTTTCCTTAATTATACAACCAGCACCAATTTTGATGTCATCCCACAAAATACTTTTCTCGATGATGGTATCTTCCCCAATAGTTACAAGTTGACCGATTGAAGTTAATTCTTTAATTTTAACGCGATTTTCTAACTGAACAAACTCTCCGAAACAAGTTGGTTTATCGATTGTTATATTCTGCCCGGAATTAATTATTCCCATAACAAAAACTCCGTCATATTCAACTCCATTAGGCAAAATTGGCCAAGCAAATTTACGTAAAAGGTCCCAATTTAACCATAGATAGGTAGTCGCATTCCCCGCGTCCATCCAGTAATAGTTTTCAACAAATCCAAAAAGATCATACTTATTTTCTAGAAGATAAGGAAAAACTTCACTTCCAAAATCCATTAAACCTGTTTCATGAAGAATATCCCCAATATCTTTTTTAAAGCAATAGATACCGGTATTTATAATATTAGTATGTAAAAAGAGATCTTCTCTTTGAGACATACTACTTAAATATAATTCCATTGGTGCGGGTTTCTCTAAAAATAGGTATATCTTTCTATTCTTATCTAATAAAACCACACCATACTGAGATGTATGGCTCTCAGCAGTTTTCATAGATATCGTTGATAATCCCGCTTTTTCGGAATGAAACTCCATAAAACGTTTCAAAGGAAGATTAGTCACAATATCTGCCATTGAAACTACAACTTTTTCAGAATCTATGTAGTCTGTTAAAAGTCTATAAGCATCAGCAGTACCCTTGCTGTCTTGAATTACACACTCTAGCTCAACATCGCCTAATTTATCTGGAGTCCAAGTTTTCTTTATATAATCTCTTAATTCCTCCCCCCCATGTGCTAAAGCAAGAGTTATATGTTTTATATCTGCATATACTAAATGGGCAATTGCATAATCGACCATTGGAACATTCGTGACTTTTACTAGTGGCTTTGGAACTAATGAAGTCAAAGGCATTAACCTTTTACCTTTACCGCCAGCTAGGATTATCGCAGACCATTCTCGCAATATGATATCCTCAAGAAATTATTCATTAATATAACAGATTTAATAGATATAAATCTAATTCAATTTGGATAATAAAAGTTATTTTTTTAATGTAAAAAGTAGCTTTAAAATACTAGAATTAGTTAGCTTTAAAGATACTCATTCTTGGTATTTCTCTATTGACTCTCGAATTTCTTTAGCTGCTATATGCGGCAATTTCCTTGCTACTCGCATGTCATCTGACATTTCAGCCCCTCCTATAATTTCATGAGGAATAATATCGGCAAATAAATGGAAATTTGCATCGTAACCATAGGGGCAACAATTAAATAAAATATTACGATTCCTCTCTACTTTTATATCATCTAATGCTTGGAAAATGACCTTCAAACCTTCTGCTAAGTCATTTATTTGATTAATCTTTAATTGCGAAAATCTCCTAATATGCTCGGTGGGGTGAAATCTAATATGGTAGTTCCTGACAGGGCTACCTGTAGTATAAAAAGTCCAAAAATCTGTGTTGAGTATAATCCGATCCGTATTTCCATGTGTAGTATGGCAGAGATGACAATGATCTCCCATTTCTTTGAAGGCTTCTAAATATCTCTCTAACCTACTTCCGTGGCCATCCATATTTAAATCAATATAGGTCTGACTATGAATACGAGGTTGAGATCCCCCTGCTTTTGTCCCAATATTAAAAAAAGGCATTACAGGTATGTCATAATAATCTCTATTGATTGCTTCTACTATAGAATACAGAATTGCCGCTTTCATTGAAAGAAAGATACTAGCTAAAACCTCTTTTGGAATTAAATTAAAACATAACGAAGGGTAAAAATCTCTTGAAATAGTAACTAGATTTATCCCTTTTGAGAGCTTTAAATGAGAAGGCAAACGTTTTTTTATATACTCCTCTATTTCAGGATGAACAATCCGAGCCATTGAAGGATAACGATTGATTAATGTCAAAGATTTGCAAGTTTCCGCAATTCTTTCTATTTGGTGTGGTCTTTCTAGAAATGGATTATCTCTTTTATTTTCATCTTCAGTAATAATCAATGTATATCCATCTCCAATTTTTGAACCCAAATCATCATAAATCGGTTTTCCTTCGATCACAGATGTAAAGACATCTTTGTGTTTAGCTAATATTTTCTTGGAACAATCTTGATATTGCCTTTCTTCTTCCGATGTCTTAAATCCCTTAGGCCTTTTTCCTCTGATTGGAGATATATAAGAATAATGACCATAAAACCTTTCACGTTCTTCTCGAAAACCAAAATCCTTTGAACTAATCCTCACAGTTGAGAGAGGGTCCCATCTTTTAATTGGTATATCATAAATATCTTTAAAATTCGATTTAGTGATAATACCCCATTCCATAAACTTTGGTTCGTAATGATGATCCTTTTTTTGCAGCAAATAAAACCTCCTCTTATCTTAATATCCTAATATGCTTTGGATTCTATTAAATTATCTTAATTTTTTTAATAAAAATAAATTAAAAAATGTTTAATTTAAATCTATAAAAATGAAAAATATTAAATCAGATCTCCATTTATTATTTTATAAAAATGGAAAAATACAAACTACGTCTCTTACAAATACTACATAAATAACGCTAATTGAATGATAGTAATCTTTAGGGTATTTATCCCAAAGAAAAAAAAAAATAAACTAATAGAAGGACTTATTCTAACTAACCTTCTAATTAATTTGGAAAATTTATTGTTACTTTTACTAATATTCAAGTCGTTTAACAATTTTATATGTTTTAAATTCGCGTACCGGCTCATTATTTTCATTTAATCGCTCAATAGGTACCCTAACAAAATGTTCATTATCAAAATTGTCTACTATAGGTTCTTTATATTTAGCCATATTGTTAGCCATTTGGAGTTCTTTTAGGAGGAACTCTCTGACTGCTACTCTTATAAGTTCAGATCGAGAAGGGTATAAACCATGCTCTCCAACTAATTTTTCTATACTGCCAAGATATGATTCTGGAACATTAACGGTGACAATTTTCAAACCAATCGCCTTTAACCACAATTATTATTATAATATATTTTATTACACATTACTATATAAATGTTTATTTTTATCGGATTAATATATTTGAAGAAAGACTGTTTTGTCATGCCTTAAATAAAAGATATTATTAGTAAGGTATTAATTTTTTAAAATTCGCTCATCGCCTTAAATTTAACGACATTTAAAAATTTTCGTTTACTCTTAAATTTAAAATGAAAAACTTTTAATATTGGAGAAATTTCATGAAAGTTTTTTAATCTTCTATAATAATATGGTTCAAAACTTTTAATATTCTTCATCTAAATCTACTATATTGAGAAAATCTTGACGACCTTCAGCCATTCTTGTTATGTTTTCAATCACTTCATCCCATCTTAATAAATCATTGAAAGGTGAATAACCTCGATGTGGTGAAAGCACAATATTTTCTAATGTGTGGAATGGTAAATTAAAAGGGTATTTCTTATTTTCATGATCACTTTCAGGATGATAGTTATACCACACATCAATCGCGGCACCTTTTATTATTCTTTCTTTCAATGAGATGTATAAACTTTCTTCATCAATAATATCCCCTCTCGAGACGTTTACAATAAATCCATTTGAGCCTAAAAGTTCCAATTCCCTTCTTTTAATTAATTTTGTAGTAAATGAAGTTAATGGGATCGCAATAATAAGTATATTAATATCTTCAAGGAATTGATGCAGTTGAGAAAATTCATAACGCTTTACCAGAGTTGGCAATGGTGACAGTTGTTTATCCCAATGTTTTCTTAAAATAGAAAATTCTACATCAAATCCACTAAGAAATCTGTGAACTTTCTGATTGATTGCTCCATATCCTAATAATCCAACATTCATAAATCTTAAGGGAATTGAACTAGCATCATTATCTCCAGTACGCCATTTCCCTTGTTGCATCCATTCATGATGGGGTATCGTCTTACTCATAAGAGTTAAAAGTAGAGCAACAGCATGTTGAGCTACAAAATAAGAATTCCCGTGGCCATTTGCTAGTAATACTTTATGTACTTTATTTTTTTCTCGAAATTGTTCTATAAGATGTTGAACTCCCGCTCCGGGATTAATGAATAATTTGAGTTTTGAAGCAGCTGTTAATAATTTGTTAGAAGGACGCCAACCGATTAGTATATCTGCTTTAGGAACCAGTTTTAATAGGTTTACTTCTGATCTATCATTTGGAAAAATAAGTTTGACATTGTGTAAATTTTCCAATTTTTTTATTATGTAAATTTTTGCTTGGTCAAGAACATTAGAAATAAAACCTACAGTTATAATATTATTACTAGTAGTTTTAAGATTGTTTGCGTCATTCATACTTCTTATTTATAATCATGTTATACTATATTTATTATAATAATATTAAGCTATAAAAAAACATCTCTTAGAAAATGTCAGAACAAAAATTATTCGAAGTTTTTGTCAATAAAATACAATTCGAGTTATCAGATTTCTTAGTTCCCAGTGCCGAAGCTGAACTCTCCAACTTTCAGAAAAAAATGATTGAAGATGCAACATTTATAATGAAGGATAATATTGTTGGAGACATTAAATCATTTGGAGGAAACCTCAAGAAAAATGAAGAAAAATTCAAAGAATTAGAAAAAAAGGCAGATGAAGAATTAGAAAATGATGAATATAAAGATTTAAAAAAGGAACTTAAAGATTACATAAAAAAATTAAAAGATATGATTGACAGATCCTGTGTAGCTATTATCCCTGTTAAAGAAATGCCTTGGGTCAACGTTATTTTTAGAAGTATACCTAGAATAGTTTTTGATAAGAAAATTCAATTTATGGATAATGCAATTGCCTATTATGGTGAAATTAAATGTGTAATTACAAGACCAACAATCTACGGAAGAATCAAAGACGAAAAACCTTTATTTGCTCCTGTTATGGGCACTCTTGATTTAGGAGGATATAAATTTGATGAATCTGATAAAGATCCTAAATCTCAGAATTATTCATATATAAGTGCTGTTATTAAAACACTTGACTCCCCACTCACTAAAAGTCATTTGGCTAAATATGCTACATCATTCCAAAGACATGGAGATCCAATCTGTGATTTCTTAATGAAGGATGATGAATTAATGACGGCAATGGGAAATCTTACTACTAATATCGAAACAAATCGTTTAACTTCTGATATGGCTTTATCTGGAATTGGTATACCATTTACTACTGACAAAATATCTTTAATCCTTGTTTCTGATGAAGGGGAGGACTCAAGTCGATTTGGAAAATGTTTTGAAGCATTATTAAGGTTTTCAGCAGAATGTTGTAAGACTCCTTCGTTAAGCCAAGAAACAACTGCAAGCACTCCACCACCCTTAAGACAAGCTCCTCCCCCACAGCCAGGAACCGTTAGAACTCCTGGAGGACAAGAACTCAAAACCTGGACTGCCGAAGACCTAGCAAGTGAAGCACAAAAACGAATGTCTGCCCAACCAGATATGCCCGTGTGGAATGAAGAAGAATTAGCAGAATTCGTAGCTGAAAGGGGAACAGGGTTACCTGAAGGGATGGAATTATGGGATGAAAAATCTCTGGCAGAACTAGCTCAAAAACGTCAAGGGGGTTTAGACATACCAGAATGGGAAGAAGATAAAAATCTAAGCGAATGTAAAAAATGTGGATATAGCCTAAGAGCAGGATGGAATAAATGCCCTGTTTGTGAGACTCCCGCCGGTGAAGAACCAAAAACTGAGCCAGCAGAACAGACAAATCATGAATCTAAGGAAGAATCAAGCGAAGAAAATACAGAAGAGAGAGAACCAAATTCACAAGATTCTTCTCCTGGAGAAAGTGAAGAATAGAAGAGAAAAAGCTAATTAAACGTATGATTTTAATTTTAACTCTTAAAACTTCTGAACTTATTTATATTCTTAAAGCGATTCGAATCAAAAACTTTAAAAGTGGATGAAATTCGCAAGTTCCAAAACATTTTTTAAGTGTTTTTTATTTTCTACTGTATAGGAATTAAGAATTTCGGATGTGTAATTGCTACATAATATTTTTTTATTTCGTGGAAACAAATTTCAAGATTTGAAAGATCTCAACATTTACAGCTATCCAACTAATATCATTAAAATCAATGATAAGTTAGTTGTTAATAAAATAATAAAGGAACACGATGAAGAAGCTCATGGAAAATGTTTAAATTCAAATCGCGTGATAATTAGTAAACCGGTTGCTCAATTTATCAAAAATCTAAACATATATACTGCTTGTATAAATCATAAAATTATAATTGGTTTAATTTTCGAACAGGAAGATAACCCTTATGACTATAAGGAAATTTTTGAAGAATTGATGCATGAGCTTTTAAATTATCAGTCAGGATATCCCTTTGAAGATGAAATTGAAGTTGAGAATCTCTTGATTTCTTTATTTATTGATATTCGAAGATTTGGAGATGAAGTTATTGAAAAAACGCCTGAAATCGAATACCTTATCCAGAGAGATTCTTTTTATAAAACTTTTCTATTTGGTTTAGACGATGTTGGAAAATCTAGTTTAGTGCGGCGATTAAAAACAGGGGAATTTTCTGACAACTATATCTTACCTACTAGAAAGTTTCATATAGAATATCTTCAAGAAAATGAAAAAAATAGGTTATTTGCCTTCTGGGACATGCCCGGGCAGGAGATCTTTAGATCGAAATGGTTGAAAGGCCTTCAGGATTCCAACATTATAATTTACATGATTGACATTGCCAATCAAAGAAGATTTGAGGAATCTAAAAAAGAGCTATGGAAGGTAATAAGTAATCCTGAATTAGATGGAGTACCTCTATTAATCATAGGAAATAAGATTGATTTATTCAATTACTCGATCGATAATTCTCATACTCATCTTCAAAATTTAAAAACTGAAATATCAAAAAATTTTGGTTTTGATGAGATAAGAAATAGAGATTGGACATTTTTATTCACTTCAGTTAAAACAAATTATAACGTTGATCAAATTTTTTCAACAATTAACCATTTAATCTCTTCGTAAAAGGATTTTTGAGTTATTTTAAAATATTCAAAAACTCTCTCTTCCTTTATGTTAAGAATCCTTATGTTGTAAACATTAAATTTAAATATCTAGCTATTTAAGTTTCTATTATTAGAATTAAAAACTAGATAATTTTCTACTACTTCAAATTGGGGAAAAATGATGTCTAAAAGATTGAAAAAAGAATTACAAATTATGTTCGATGAGAAATTAGGTCAATTATTTCTGGGAGACAAGAAAAAAAATTTACGTTTATTGATGTTAAGACCAATTGATATAATTGAATTTTCAGAATTTGCGGGAGCAAACGCTGAAGACATACTTCTATGGGTAGGAAAATCTCTAGGTAAATCGGTTTTAGAAAAATTTTTTTATAATAAGGATTGGAGTCAAGAAAATTTATCTACAAAAAAGGAAGTTGTCTTTGGAATTCTTGAAGCCCTTGAGCTAATGGGGTATGGTCATCTTACTGGAGCATTCAAAAAGGACCATATCTTAATAAAAGTAGAAGATTCCTTATCAATGGACGAAAAAGAAAATATAATGGCAAAAAATCTTTGCCTCATTTATCAAGGTATACTGGCGGGAGTATTTGATGCATTACAAATCGATGTTGATAGTGAAGAGATTGAATGTGTTCTATTAGGTGGCGAAAATTGTAGGTTTAAATTTGATTTTATTACAGAAGAATTAGATGATAGCTTAATAGATGAGGATTCTGAAGAAACTGTTTCTGGTTTTTTATCATCTCTTTAGGAAAGGACTTAGGATCTAACTATTACGCTTATTAAAGATTTATAGGGTTAGATAGAAATGCTAAATCATCAATTATTCTTTTTACGATTGGATCTTGCTGATCATTCCCTTTTCTGAGTTTAAACAAGAAGAAATATGTAATTCAACATTAAATCACCCTTATTTCAATATTGATTTTCTGTTCTAAAATCCTCATAGTTTAGTAAATTCTACAGAAATCTTTATATTGCTACAATCGATAAGTATATTATTAATGTTCGTTAGACCTCTCTTGAAAAAATTATTAGTATTGGTACTACTTAATTTAGTAGTAGTATTATTATTACTCTAAATCAAGAGAGACGAACCTGAATCTTTTTCTGATTATCTTTTCTCATGGATTTGTTCTCTCTTGATATCCAGATGATTTTATCTTAAAAAGAATTCTATGATTCGAAAACGACATAAGAAAACCAAAAAGGAGGTGAAAGAATGGAAAAAGCTGAAAAGAAAGCTACAAAATTTTCGAGCGCTGAAAAAGAAGAAATAAATTGGGCAGAATATCTTGATTATACAAGATTTTTCGAACCTGGAGAAGTGGATAATATCTCACTGGAGCTCTTTAAAAAAGATCTTGAATAGACAAAAAAATAATTATATTTTATTTTTAATTATCTTTACTCTGTAAAAAAAATTGTTTTTTCCCCATTTCCAAGGAATTAAAGTATAATTATATATAATCCTAATAACAATTTTGAAAAATCCATAAGCTGAGTTTAGAAAAAGTCATGAAAATAATTCTTAGTCAAGGGAAATAAATCTTGTAAAAGCTCAATTTTTTCTTTATTAACTGAAATAAAACTAAATTCTAGTAGATCGCTAACTGTTCTAAAACCTGCTAGCAATTGTGCTAAATAGCTAATTTCTATCTCTATGTCAGTGACTTTTTCTAACGATTCATTAAACTTAACATTAATTTGTTTTTCTTCCGATGTTAATGTGAAAAATCCATTATTCCAAGGGCAATAGCTATCTGTAATGTGAAATATTACAGTAAAATCATCAAGAGGATATTTCAAATTCTCTAAAACAGTTTTTACATCTATTATTCTTAAAAGAGAGTTATCTATCACATATATATTTTTTATTCGGGGAGTTTTTAAAAGATCTATTATATTTTCATTTGCGGAAAAAGCCCCAGCTATATATTTTCGTTGATCTCGATGACCCCATAGAAAATTGAAGATTGTCTGTTTAGCTGTTTGATCCAGCCAGAATGTTTCTTGGATCCATATTGTTTTATCGGGGTGTTTTAACAACTCCCATTCAGCATCCTTTTTAGCGAATGTTATTATTACAAAACCAACAGGTTGGGTTCCGTTATAGCAAATAAATTTATAATTATTTTTGTATAACCGCCTCCAATATTGAATCTCAGGTCTTTTTGCTATATAATCAAAATCTAAAATAGCTAGATCATAAACGGTTCTAATATCATCATTTATCCTTTCGACTTCTTTCATGCAATAATCCGTTTCTCTGTATAAAATATCCGAGATGTTAAATTCATAGATAAAATATAAATCAACAAGTTTATAACCTAACATCTCATAAAAGGAATGCTTAAATGGAAATAGAACAGAAAGGGGAATATCATTATCATGCATATCTTCAAACATTTTTAACATAATTTCTCTTATAATACCACGATTACGATATTCCGGTTTTGAAGCAACCCCCGCCACTCCATACATTTTAAAATCTTGAGAACGCATTCTCATGTCAAATGGAATAATCCCTGTTCCGGCAACTAATTGTTCCTCATTAAACGCTCCATAATGCAAATCCATAGGTACTTTATCTGAAGGCCATTTTAAATCTTCATAATTATTCTTGGCTGGTTTAAAAGCATATCGCATTAATTTTCTATAAACTTCGCGATCTTTTTCAGTTAATTTACGAATCTTAAAATTTCCTTTCATTTCTATAAATCTCTTAATTTCGGTTATATTTTGAAACCTAATTCTCAATAAGTTAAAAGATTTCCGAAAACGTCTCAGTTAAAGATAGGCTTAAGGGTGAAATCTTGAGGGATCTCTTTCTTTAAACAGAGTTTTTTGATTGATTCTCTTTACTTTTAACACTGAAGAACATTTTCGACATTGTCTAAACAAAGAGGATAGAACTATATCTGTGAGAAAAACCGTTCCAAAATTAAGCATAAACGAATTTGTAGATGCAAAATATGAAAAATTTAAGAAATAAACTCTAATCCAATTTTGTTATTAGTGTGAAGTTTCACACTCATAAATTATATGTTATTTCAGCTCTGAGCTTTAAGTTATAAGAAATAAGTATTAAATTCTCAATATTATTCATTCCATAGAATGCCTTTAATAATTTGAATAATCATTAAAAAATTCTTAGAGCCGATAAGTTCTTAGAGCCGATAATTTTTTAGGAATAATTTTAAATAATTCTGGCTTTATTAATGGAGCCCACTTTTCAGGAACAATGTAGGAATTTATGTATTCGCCTGTTAGGATAATTCCTTCTCCATAGTCTTTTGCATGATGTCCTTTTTTTTCCAAAAGCTCATCAATGAGTTCTACTGAATAAAATTCCTCAGATGCAAAAATTTGGTTCTGTATTCCTCTCTGTAACTCTAAATAGGGAGATCTCAAAACAGATAATAACATTTCAATATGTTGACCCTCATACCCTTGAAGGTTATAGTAAACATCCTTAACAATAATCGCTAATCCACTATGTAGGCGTCCATCAATCAAAGTGTAGTCGGACCCATATTTATCATGTTTTCTAATAATGTCTGAAACAAAAACTTTCAAAATAATAGCACCACTTTATAATAAAAAAAGAAAATTATTAATTTAAATCTAAGGGGACCATATAAGTTCTAGAAAGGGGATGTAGTAGGGTATGTTGTAACATTATGAGTCTTTGAGTAAAAAAATTCTTATCGTGAGGAGAGACCAAGATTACAAGCTTCTAGAAGGAGACTCATTTTATTTCAAGGATTAAACAACACAATCATCGACTTCAAGGTGATCGGGTATCATTTAAATGGACATTAAAAATTTTTCAATATAAAATATGATATTTATTTATCAAAACTAGTATTATACGAAGAGATTTGTAATCATTTCATTAAGCCAATAACAGAAGTATAAATAATATAAAAAATCATCAGAAATAACCAAGGTAAAACAATTATAAGCATGTAATTGAGCGGTAATAAATCCAATGAACCACCTATATTATTAATACTAAATAATAAGAAAAATATGCTGTGAATTCCCATAAAAACAGGAAAAGAAGCCCAAATTTCAAGAAATCTAGAAATTATATTAGATTCCCGATTTTTAATTCCATTAATATTAGTTAAATAATTCAGTTCCGGTTGGAAATTTGGGGCGATGATTGCAACAACAATTGGGAATACTCCCAGAATGGACATAAAACTAGACAATTGTATCATAAAGAGATCAGTAGCATAGTAGAATTTAGGAATAATATTTTCAGAAGTATGATTATACCTAAACATAACATATAACACCAAAGAAATGGATAAACCTGAGAAAAGTATCAACAATTTTGATTGAAAATTAATCCCTTTAAATTTTTTAAGCAAAAAACAAATAGTAAAAAACCAAAAACCAAAAAAAATAAAATAACTAACATAAATCATGATATCACGATTTTTAATAAAATATCTAGATCCCTCAAACCAATAAAAAACACCGAAAAAGATTGGGATAAGGGGTAACAAAAATCTCAATGAAGAATATACTTTTTTAGTCGGCATGACCAGAGTATCATCTTTTTTTAATTATATCCTCTTCAAAATAATAATAAATTATTATCAACAAATCAATTCCGTATGGTTGAATATCTCACCAATTATATAAAAAACAATTTCATATTTAACTTTAATGTCAAAAATCTTGTATTCAAATGCATAATACAAATCTTATCTAATAATCACTAATACTTTCAGTATTAATAATCCCCTTGCAGGTAGAGACCAAATTTTATTAGGTGTATTATCTACACTGATCTCGAAAATAATTCCCTTGCACGTAGAGACCAAATTTTCTTTTTTTAACTTTTTTTTAATTTTTACTCATTTTATAACAGGCTACTCTCACTTCCACAAATTACTAAACGCGTCCATCATATTCATTTAAATAATCCCATATCATCCTCAACTACAATAAAGGAGTAATAAAATTTATTTCTAATAGTTCATATGAAATATGACACAAACTATTTTTCTAGAAATCATTAGGTATTACCGTTTTCCTTTTATTCTCTCTAGCTCATTTCACAGCTTTTTCCAAAATTAACTTTACTACATCATTAAATTTGCTAAAAAAACTTGTAGCATTATTATAATCCCCCATAACGCATTTATTATCTCGGATATATTTAATGATCTCCGATTTCCAGACCAATAAATTCTTCACCTGGATTCTACTGAAATCGCTTATTTTATTTTGAACTGGAAAACTTAGGTTAAAATACTTTTTCAGAAACCTTCTAAGTTTATAACCAATCGGAGCATTTTCATTAACGAACTTTTTAAGAAGGTAGCAGTGAGAATTATTCAAATCTATGCACAACAAGAGGGGAAGGTAAATGGCTAAAATAACCGAAAGTTTGGAGAAAATGCCTAAGACAAAAAAGTTTTTTAATATAAAATTACCAATAGGAGATGATTAAAATAGCCAACCGAACTTTTTATGAAGATAATTATCCTACGCCCCACTGGATTGATTTCAGCTTCAAATTCTCAAGGATGTTTAGATCCTCTAAACACTTTAGGGCTAATCAACTTGATTACTATATTGTAGTGTGAAACCTCACACTAATTATCCATAATTAAATTGTATTTAATCATTTTAGGAGTTAATCAATAGCTTTTATTTTCATTGTTTAATTATATAAATCAAAAATAAAATTCATTCAATAAATTAAATTCAAAAAATAATCCAAAAAAAAAATCAAATAAAAAAAATGTGAATTGAAATATGGAAAAAAGAGGCGCTAAAATTAAAATAGATGAATACAAAGGCCCTCTCGGTACAATCAAAGGTTTTGAATTGACTACGGGAAGGATTTCTTACGGAGATGAGACGGAATGGGAGCCAATGGGACCAAACACATTTGAATAATCAATTGTGGGTAAACCCCGAGGCCGGGTATTCCAACGCTGCGGAGCTGGTTTTTCACACTAATGGATAGGTATAAACCGACATATATGCCCATTTGCGATATGTGTTGCTTAACTTGTAGGACATAGCTCTTACAAGGGTTAATGCACATACGGCAAATGCAACTTATCTAAGGGCAGAACAGGCGCTTGTGGAATTAACATGGAAACACAAAACGCACGGATCGTAGAAATTGCGTGTTGCATAGGAGCTGCGTGCCACTCAGCTCATGGTGATCATCTTTTACATTGGTTAAAAGAAAAGTACGGTAATGTACCACTCAATTTTGGTCATAACATTGCAGTTGAGATGCCATTAACACGTTTAATCGTTGGAATGAAGCCAGAAACTTTAGAAGATTTAGAAACTGCTATGGAATGGGTACATTACGAAATTACTCAACTTTTAGCGGCAGGTCACACCGGACAAGAAAGCTCTCATATAGATTTTGAAGCAAAAAGTTTTTTAGCTGGTTTATGTGATGCAGTAGGGATGGAAGTTTCTGATGCTATTCAAATCGCAGCATATGGTATGCCTATTGGTGAAGCTGACACTCCAATTGTAGAACTCGGTATGGGTACAATGGACACTGAAAACAAGGCAACAATTTTGATGATTGGACATAACGTTGCACCCGGTGTAGAATTAGTTGATTATATACGAGAGAAAGGTTTAGATGATAAGCTCGATGTAGGAGCTATATGCTGTACTGCTCATGATTTAACGAGATATTATGATGGAGCAAAAGTTATTGGTTCTTTTTCAAGGCAATTAACTTATATTCGTTCTGGTTTAGCTGACGTTGTGATGGTTGATGAACAGTGTGTAATTACACAAACTTATGATGAGGCAAAGAAAGTTGGCACTCCCTATATCACTACTAATGAAAAAGTTATGGCTGGATTACCTGATAGAACTGGTGATCCAGTTAATGAAATTGTAGATGATTTAGTAAGTGGAAAGTTAGATGGTGTTTTAATTCTAAATCCAACAAAAGCGGGAGCCGTTGCTGCCGAAACAGCTGTTAGAATTAAACCTATTAGAAATGCTAAAAGTGGTGTTCCTGATGAGAATGGGTGCATAGATATGGCAATGAGATGTAATGGTTGCGGTAATTGCCAAAGAAACTGTCCAAACGATTTGCCCCTTGTAGAGGGTGTAAATTTAGCCAAAGATGGGGACTTTACTTTACTAGCGAGTCTTTTTGATGAGTGCTTATCGTGTGGAAGATGTGAGGCTGATTGCATGAAAGATGTCTCTCCATTAACCTTGATCATGCATGCATCAAGAGAATACATAAAAACTGAAAAATATAATTGCCGATCTGGACGCGGACCTATCCTTGACACAGAAATTCGAAATGTAGGGGCCCCAATCGTGTTAGGCGAGATCCCTGGAATAATTGCAATTATTGGATGTTCAAACTATGCACACACTATTCAAGAACTCTATACTTTGGCAGAAGAATTTTTAATCCGAAATTATATCGTTGTAGTATCTGGTTGTGCCGCGATGGATATCGGTCTGGTAACGGATGAGGAAGGTAAAACTCTTTACGACCGGTTCCCTGGCGATTTTGACCGTGGAGGTTTGGTTAACGTAGGCTCATGTGTCGCCAACGCGTGGATCGCGGGTGCCACTTGTAAAGTTGCCAATATTTTTGCCCGAAGACCCTTACGAGGCAATTTTGAGGAAATTGCAGACTATATTTTAAATCGTCTTGGAGCCGTAGGTGTGGCATGGGGTGCGTATTCTCAAAAAGCAGCTAGTATAGCGAGTATGGCTAATGGTTTAGGTATTCCTGCAGTATTAGGACCACATGCTGCGGAATATCGTCGTTTGTATCTTAGTAGGTCTGATGATGAAGAGTCATGGAAAGTTTATAATGCGCGTGATGGAACTGAGGGTCATATAGTTGGACCTGGACCAGAACATCTTTTAACTACAGCCGAGAGCATTGAACAAGCCATCTGTTTAGTTGCTAAATTAGCAATACGCCCCGCAGATAACTCAAAAGGGAGAATGATCAAATTATCTCACTGGATCGATTTAGAGAGAAAATATAAAGGAGTTCAATTTCCAAACGATTTAGAAAAGTTTATTCGTCTTGAAGCCGACATTCCTATTAACATGAAAGATGAGATACATGATTACCTTAAAAAAAAAGGCTGGGAACCAAAAGAAATCGTAGATCCTACCTTGTTAAAAAGATTATGCCGTAAAACCTAAAAGTTAATTTTTTCTATTCTTTTTTTAATTTTTTTTCAGAAAAAGTTTGATATCACTAATTTTTTCGTTTTTCTATTTTACATAAATCTACCTAAAAAAAAAATCCGTGAAATGCTAGTAAGAAAGATTCTTTTATGATCACAATTTTATATTTCTGAAATATGTAAATTTATATCGCATAAGAAGTGAAATGATGACAGAACAAGATAAAGAAATTATAAAATTATCAAAATTATGCCAGCACTGGGCTGATCATAACGATTCCCATAAAGCTAGCTTTCTAAAGTGGAGAAATATTGCCGATGATAAAGGTTTAGAGTCAGCCGTAAGAAATTTAGAAAAAGCAATTGAAATGATGGATAAATGTAATGAATTCTTACTCTCAATAAGTAGGGACTTAGAAAATCAATAAATTAAAAAAAAAGATTGATTAGAGGAATAGATTAATCAAAGGTAACAATTGTTCTTTAAAATAATCAAGTTTTCCATCCATTAATTCTGGTTTTTCAGAAAGCATCCATAAATATACAGGAATTTGCAATTCTGAGTATTCAAAGAGTTTTTCGCCTTGAATAGTAAATCCATTAAGAGGTAATTCAAGTTTGATAGATTTTTCTCTTATCAGACCTATAGAATTATAAAAATTTGAAAGTGTTTGCAGAAGTAAGGCAGTATTATTTACCAACATTTCATCGGTATCTGATTTGGTGAAACTTCCGAAAATCAAACCATCCATTGAGACCAAACTAGAAGACTTGGCTTCAACTGAGCTTGCAAACTCTTCGAGAATATGCTCAATAATTTCCGAAGTATCAGAAACTTTCTTTAAAGCAATACTAAACATTTGCATAATCGTCTCTCTCTGAAATATCGTAGTATCACAGAAATCGATATCAAATTGTTCAAATTCATTCACAATATTAGTAAACTTATTTCTAATTGAAGTCGAACTTTGCTGCCATTGGAGCGTTTTTCGGGCATCTTGATCACTTTTACTGAGAATAATCAAAATTGAAGGGGTTTCGTTTAATTCCACTAAAACTTTTAATACTTCTCTAAAATAATTTGCTGCTTCGGGAATTCTATCCGGATCTTGCGCATCAATAACATATAATAAAATATCTGCTTCTGTAAAGAACAATTCTGGCCGATTAAAATAAAGTTTCTCTCTATATTGGACCTGACCGCCTAGATCCCACGAGATAATCGGATATCCAAAGAAATCTAGCTTTTCTCTTTTCACACCTCTTGTAGGTAATAGAGATTTAATGATAGAGAATTTATCTTGAAGCACGGCTAAGATGGAACTCTTACCACCGTTATCAAGCCCGATCATTAGGAGCTTCTTATGTCGTTTTAACTGCTCTTTGATGTTCCTTTGTATAATTTGACAAATCTTAACCCACTTTATAAGCATTTGCGGCAAGATTTCCTTTATCTCTGGAAGACTCGCAACAGATTGTTTAGCTAATTCATCAATATTAATAAGGCCTTCAGAGATTAGGTGATCTGAGCTGATTTTATCAACACCTATTAAAGTTTCTGGTTTGAACCTTAAAACTTCTTCGATCTCATTGATGAGGACATTACTCTTGAAGAAATCTTTAATCATGACTTTACTACTTTTTTCAGACATTTTACATCAGATTTGTCGAAAATTAACTTTTTAACTTTTATTCTTTATTTTAATAGTTAAAAAGTTAATATTAAAATTTATTTATTATTCATTTGTAAACCTTTATTTTTTAGAAGACTATTATAACTTAATAATCAATAAAAGTGCAAAAAATCGTTCAATCGAAACTACTGATTAATTTTAATTAATATATAGCATCTAAAAAATTACTTTAATATAATGTCTGAGCAGAGAGTACCTGAAAACATTGTTATTTGCATTGATACTTCAAGATCGATGTATAGGAGAGATTTCCAACCTAATCGATTATCGTGTTGTATAAACGCTGCTAAAGTGCTTGTAAGTGAGAGATTCAATATAGATAATTTTAGTGCTGTTAGCGTAATAAAATTCTCTGATATGGCAAAACAAGATAAAGATTTTAGTACTTCTGG
>JAHLWT010000183.1 GCA_019057775.1 Promethearchaeota archaeon | reverse complement strand
TTCAAAAAATTCGATTGAAAAGAGAAGAAGGTATCACTGTAATTATTTCGAGCCACATTGTTCTTGAAATAGAACAATTAGCAGATTATATAGCGTTTATTGATGATGGTAAAATAAAAGCTTCAGATAAAATATATAAACTTGCTCAAAATTATGGATTTGATGAATACGAAATAAATCGAATCAATTATGATGATAGTATGAGTCTTAAAGAACTTAATGAGCTTTTATCTACTGAAAAAGGCTTGTTTACTGACTTACCAAAAGTTCTAAGTGAAAAAATAATATTCAGAACTGACAATCCAGAAAAAGTAGATAAAATAATATTAAATTACAAAGATTTCAATTATACTCCTCTTAGTGGAACCTTAAATAAAATATATAAAAAGATAATAAAAGGAGAATCGTATGAAAAGAGAGAATAACACAGAATCTTCCTTGTTTTATGAAAAAAATTTGTTCTCTTTTTATTTGAAAAAGAGGATTCTCTCAATAAGGTTCATCTTATGTATTTTATTTTCAATATTAATATCTTTCAGTCAGAGCACCTTTGGGAGAACTATTTCCAGTCAATATTTAGATGAGTATATATTTTGGCAAAATTTTATAGGAGTTTTTTCATTGGCTATATTTCCCTTATATTTTCCTATTATAATTACTGCAGATATTGTTTCAGGGGAGTTTTCTAATAGGTCTGCTATGATAATTTATAGTACGGAGTCTAGAACTAAAATTCTTTCCATAAAGTTATTAATTATGATAATCAGCATTTTTATTCTTACTTTATTTTATTTTTTAACTTTTCTTATTATTGCTTTTATTAAGACAGGTATATTTGTTTCGATTCATATTTTTTTAATAGGCTTTTTAATTACATTTATAGAATTCTTGTTTATTTCGTCTTTAACTTTTATGACTTCCGCTTTAACTCGAAATACATTAGTTTCCTTCATTTTGCCTTTTTTTTATATAAATCTCACATCATTTTTAGAATATTATGAATTAGAACTTCTTGCTTACAACTCTTATAAAATGAAAGTTATCTCTTTTTTTGAAAATTTTCTTTTTAATGAACAAATTATTTTCAGTATTGTAAAGAACATTAGTCTTATTATTTTCTTTGGATTACCTATATTGATTATGTTAATAACACTTTATTGTTTCAAACAGTTAGATATAAGGATTGATTAAGATAAAATTAAATTGATTAATAAAAAATTTGAAAATGAGAGATTAAATAATTATGCATCGAAAATTTTCATGGCTTATCTTATTTATACTATTATGTAGTACCGCAAGTTTATGCTTATTATTTATACCTTATCCTGAAACTCAAGTTAAATATAATCCTTACCAAACGCAAGGGGGATATGGGGGTTTTTCTTACGGATTAACGGTTGAATTTCCATGGAGATCATATAATAAAGAATTGTTTCTAAATGTTTCTCTTACTCAGGGAACTATTAATCTTCAGATATTTGACAGGTATGTTTATTATTATGAGGAAGGAATTTATATTCCATACTGGGAAATTTTGAATACAACAGGATTTACAACAACTATTAAAATATCTCCACCAATAAAGGGATATTTGTATATTCGTTTTGATCCTCAAAATGTTTCTCATGTCATTGATAATATTTACAGTGAGATAAAAGTAAGTTATCTCCGTTATGCTTCGAATTATGGGTTCTTTTTTCTTGGTCTGGCGGTGGTATTGATTTCTTACTATAGTTACCGTAAATATAAATGGAGGTAAAAATATTAAATGAGCTCGTTTGTATATATTGATATACTTCGAGTTTGATCACTGTTTTACTTACCAAGATCTTTATAATGATTTATAATTTCATTTAAAATAGCATTTTTATTTTGAAGATCAGTGTTATTATCATAAAAATTTTCTTTTTTGTTCTTTATTCTTTTACTCCTTAAGTAGGTTAAATAATTCATTAATGTAAGCAAACCAATCGGAATAATAAATCCGATAAACCAGAAGTCGCCTCTAGCTAGAAAAATCGATATTGCTATGAAACTAAGGCAGCATGTAGAAGGGCTTAACAACTGCCTACCTAGTGGATAAATTCTTTTGTTAAACCTTGAATTTTAATTATTGGTTCTTTAATGGAAGACATTGATTTTGGATTTCTATTGATTTATTCTTAAACAAATATTTATTTAATTTAAACTGTTGGATTAGATTTAGGGAGGAGGGATAATTTATATTTAGATTTTTCATCATTTAGTGGATAAATACTAGATGAACAATAAATATTCGATCTTTATTAATAGAAAATTTGTGATTTAGTATCAAATTTCTACTTTTAATGATAAAGTGAGATCCCGAAATATATAGTAATGTGAGATAAAATAAATAAAAGTTTTCCTCAAAAGTATAATTAAATTATATGACTAACAAAACTAATATGAGCATATTAAAGGTTTTTAAAAGTCGGTTTGTTATTTTTTTAATTCAAATATCAATTTTAATTCTTACCATAAATTTATTTGATTATAAATATAACTTAAATCTTCTACGCTTACCCAAACCTACCAAAACTACTGAAGAACAAATAGTTATAATTAAATGGCTAGCTAATTACATATTGTATGAAGATTGGAATGATTTATTTTTTATGTGCACAATTTGGCTTTTAATTTCAATAATTCCTGTTCTTATTTATAATAACTATAAACAAGCGTATTCTATGAATTTATTAACCCTTTTTTTCCCTAATTTTTTTCTCTATGCTTTTTTACAGAATTATTATCGACCATATTTTGACAAAAATTTTCTGAATTTGTTTATAAAAACCATAATTCTTGGCATTACAATTCTACTCTTTTCAATCGGATTGTCTTTAGCTTTAAAAGTAATCAGAAGGTCTAAATCTGATATTCAACAAGAAGATTTGCACCTGATTGCTGAATCAATAAGATCTAAATGCCCCCAGTGTGGAACAGAATTCGAATCTCGTCCGAAAATATGTTATAATTGCAATACAGATTTGACTATTAAAAATGGGGATAAATTTATAGATACCGAATAGTTGGTTTGTATATTATTTATTGGTGAAATTATAGTAATAGCTTTCCGCTCATTAAATCGGAGAATTCTATTCCAAAAGTTTGAATACTTTTAGAAATTTACCGATTCGTAGATAAATTTAAATTTTAATAATATTTTTTTTCATTATATGGTGAATTAAATGTACTATATCTGCCCTCATTGTAATTCTAAAAATCATTTAATATTTACTTTTCATTTTATATTTAATGTATCCATAGTAAGAAATCAATATAACCGCAACACCAAGAAAAAAGATCCCATAACTCGAAGCATAGTTAAGATAACTGATTTTTATCTCTTTGGTAAACCAAGCATCATTATCAGCATAAATTAATATATGTCTAAGTCCTTTAGCTGGTGGAGATATTTGAATATTCGCTGTAAAACCTGTTGTATTAATAATTTCCCAGTAAGGGACATAGGGTCGACCTGAAAGAAAATCCATTCCCGCATTTGTGTTTATTATCTGAAGAGTAAAATTTCCTTCAGTAACAGTTATGTTTAGAAAAATTTCTTGAGAATGTGATCTCCATGGAAATTCAATGGGTATTATAATCATATTTTAATTTCTCTAAATTTTCAAGCAAAGAAAAATTATCTGGGAGTTTCTGCAAATTACGACAAATCGATAAATCTAATTTTTTAAGATATTTTAAGTTACCAATTGATTCTGGAATTTCTTTAGTAGATTTCATATGAAGCCCTAATCCTATAACATATCCTGCTTTTGATACAAAACCAAATGCTCCTTGATAATCATTAAGATCAATATGCACTAATAATCCAAAAGAGGTTGTTTTATTTAATTTTTGTATTCACCATTAAAAGAATTTTTACATTTAGAGAATTTTTACATATAGAAATATTTAAATATGCAAAACCTTATATTTGTTATAATAATTTAGTTTTTTTTATCAAAAAACTCTAAAAATATACATTAATAATCTAAAAACATAAACTATACAGAGGTTAATAAATACATGTATCAAGCCGCTTTTTTATTTATTATATTTCTAATCTTTCGAGTTATAACTGGTGCATTTTTATTCGCGAAGTGGAAAGAAACTAAGAAAAATAATCTCTTAATTTTACTAGTATTTTTCTTAATGAATGCAATTACGCTACTCTTTTTAATATTTGAATCCATAACGTTATACGATATCAGTACGATACTTACAATGACTGTAGGACTAATTTTTATTGATCGTACTTTCTATCAAGATCGTAAGTCTCCTTTTAAATTGCTATTGACACTTACTCTCGTTATTGGAACTTTAACTATAATATCCTACACTATGTATAACCTTTCTATTATCTTTCAACAGAATATCGCGTTTTTCATACATAATATTTTTTTGGGAGCACTTTTTGTTATTTTTGGGCTTTGGTCTTTTATAGCAGCAGCAGGTTCTTTGAAGTCATTTAGTTCAAGTGATGCAGTAGAGCCATGGGTAAAGGGTCGTTATACGTTAGTTAAATTCTATAGTATCTGTATAATTCTCGTAGGATCACTCACTGTATTTACTCCTATACAAGGCACGGTAAACTGGGCGTTATTGGTAATTTTAGTTGCTAATATTTTGAGAATTGCTGGAGAAACCATCGCTTGGATCATGCCAAATTTCCTGAAAAAGTATTTTAATCGAGGATATACATCTATTGATATAATCGAAGAGCTCTCAGAAGAAGAAATCATGGAGGGAATGCGATGAGCAATGCAATAACTAATTTCTTTGGAGAATTCCTTGCAACATTGACAGAAAAAAAACCTATGTCCTGTAAAGGATTGATTCGCTTAGCAGTGCAAGATAAGTTTCCCGGAAAAACCCCAGAACAAATAAGTTTTAACGATTTAAAGGATGTTTTCAACACAACTTTAAAAGAACGATTAGATAATGTCTCTACTCCTAATATAGAACAAATATCTGATGATATCGCTTCATTTTTAGTAAAAAACCAGTCATTATTGACAATGATGGCATGAATGGTTATAAGTGTGAGATATTTGTGATAAGGATTCCTTGAATTCTTTTTTTTTTTTTTATAAATAAATAAAAAAAATGAAATTAAGTTAGTAATTGATTATCAAGCTCTAATTTCCTTATGATTAAAGCATTTTAAATAACTGCCTAAGAGTTAGTGACATAATATATTTCTGAATTTGATCTGTTCCTCCCCCTACTTGATGAATTCTTGAAATCCCTAATAAATCTTGCATTAAGGTATTATCACATAAACCTGCCCCCCCCATCAAATTTGCACACCCATAACATACGCGTTCAGTTAACTTAGCACTCTGAGATTTTAATTGTGACGCTGTTGCAACAAGAGCAAGATTTAAGTTTTTCGGAAGAGTTCCAAATTGTTCTATTTTCTCATCAATAATTTGGCATATATGTAAGGTTGCTAATGTTAAACTCATGGTTTTTGCCCACATTTCTGCTAGAGGAAACCCAACTCCCTGATATTTCAGGACTTCTTTACCAAATTGCTTTCGCATATTGACATATATCGTAGCGTGAGAGATTGCATTCCAAGCTTCTGAGACATTAAGAATTACAATTCCCAAACGTTCAAGATTCAAGCCTTCAAAAAGATGTTCACGACCTAGTCCAGGTCCTCCTAAGACATATTCTTTAGGTACTCTTAAGTTTGTAAGTGTTTCTTTACCTATGTGTACTCTTGGTGTCCATGGAATATTTAATCTTTCTACTTCCCATCCGTCCCAAGATGTATCAATTAAAAATTGAGCCATTGTATTTCCATTGTTTGCTTCTTTTGCCGCATATAGTATTGCCCAATCTGCTTTAGGTCCATTTGTTTGGTAGATCTTCTCACCATTAAGCGTAAAGCTCCCATCTTCATTTTCATCACAAGTTGTTAACATGTGGACTGCGTCAGAACCTCTTTCTGGTTCGGTTATACAGATACACCCAATTTTCTTCCCAGTCACCAATTCTCTTAACGCTTTCAACCGAACGTCAACGTCCTCATGATGAAGCATGATTGGATTTACTACTAAGATGCTTGCACCCATAGCCATGGTAAGTTGGGGATCAAAGAAATCGGTAGCAAGGCATCGCATGAATTCCGCAGTCATCCCGTATGGTTCGAAATTTAGATCTAACTCTGAGAAATTATTTATTCTTGTAACAAAACCTTCCTCACCAATTGCAGGTATCCACTCATAACAATCTTCATTATGAGTGATATTATTTTTCTCCTCAAACCTAATAAAAAATTTCTCTACCTTTCTCAAGAAATTGAAATTTTTAGGCTTTAAAATGCTCATTAAATTATTATTCAAGAAATTGTAGCGAGTTTTTAAGTTCATTTTCTCTAAAATTTCATCATCAATACATTGCACTTCTCCTTTTTTATTTACCACATTAGTCAACTCCCTTTATTTAGTTAGACATTATATTCATAATTAGTATTAGTTCAAATTCTTAAAATATTTTTATATAAAAATCAAGTAAAAAAAGTAAATAAATAGATTTTTATTCAAAAATTAACAAGAACTTTCAATTCGTCATGTGGAGGATTAGCTAATTTTTCAAACATTTGAGGGACTTTTTGTTTAAATAAAAATATAATACAATAGAGTTCCATTAATAGTTTCAACCAATAGAGTCGTTAACTTATTACTAGTTAAATTCAGTGCTCGGAAAGATGTGAGCTTCTTTGTCTTTTTTGCACTTTCTATGAAATCCATGGATTGAGCTTCCCTTTTTCCATGAAGTCTAATATCTCCGGTATATGTTATTGAATGTTCACCTTCTAGAATATAGTCCAACTGAATGAGAAAATAAAAACAGAATATAAAAGCATTCAAGTCCCAAAAGTAGTAATAGATAATACTACTTTACTTTTCCCTTATTTCGGATATAGAAAGTCTATTTGGATTTTTTTAGAATTAATTTATAAAGATCTTCTATATTTTTTTGAATATTATTAAAGTCCAATTCATAACCAATTTCGGCCCTTAATAGAGGTGGTATGTGATCACTGTTCATAAAAACAGGTATTATTGGTTTTTTCATGGCACGAGCGGCCATCCACTCCATTTCAACAAAATCTGAATTGAGAGTGTTTTTCGAACAAAATAATAATAAAACATCACACTTTCCAATATAAATATTCATATATCGAATAAAATTTTCTAAAGCATCTTCTTCACAATGAACCACTTCTTCTATTTCTGTAAAAGAAATTAGACTTTCTGCTAATTCTTGGATACGAAATTTTTTACTGTCTTTAAACGCATAGCTAATAAACACAATAAGTCCATATTTTCCTTTTAAATCAAGTTTTGCTAATTTTCTTTTAACTTCTTTTATTTGTTTTTTCTGTTGTTCTTTCTCTATTTTTCTTAATTGTCTTTTCTTACTGATTAGATATCTATACATAAGTACAAAAGAAATTATCAAAACTATCACTACAATAAGTACAATTAAAGGTCCATACCCAACACTTGCAGTTTGATTAATCATATTTTTAAATTTGAATTTGCTTCAATACTAATTCAGTTTCTAATTCTGTTCATTTGAAAACTAACTAAAAAAATGTTTTACATGATTGTTAAATCATAATTAGGATAAATTATTTAAAAAATGTTATTATAATAAGGTTTTGATTTTGAAGAGATATCATTTAGTTTAAAATATTGAATATCCCCAACAAAAAATTAATAATTGGCATAAAGATATAGTCTGATTCATAAAATCATCAATATTTCCTATTAAATCTTGTTCACAAAAATAAGCATTATAGATCTCTGTTTGCCGTTCTAAAAACTCAGAAAATTCTTTTATCATGTATTTTTTGTAATCTACCACTGTATGGCTAATGAATATAAAAATAGCTACATTTTTTCTACAAAACTCCTTGATAACTGAAAGATTATTTATTTGGCAATGTTGGAGGAATATTTTATGAAGTTGAACATTATAAAACAACTCCCTAAATTTGTTTAGAATATTTAATTATAATTAGTATTAGTTCAAATTCTTAAAATATTTTTATCTCTAAATTTAGAAAAAAAAGTTAAAAATATATACTTTATTCAAAATCAACAAGAACTTTCAATTCGTCATGTGGAGGATTAGCTAGTTTTTCAAACATCTGAGGTACTTCATCAATATTTATTCGATTTGTAATAATTAAATCAACATTAATCTTACCTTGTTCCAATAAACTTATGGCAGTTTTATATACATCCTGAGTATAACCATATGTACCTTTTACTGTAATATTATTTATTGTCATTAATCGAGCATTATTGATTTCATAAGAACTATCATGCATCCCGATAATAGTGATACAACCCCCCTTTTTAATCAACGATAAAGATGTCGTAACCGTAGATGATAATCCTACACAGTCATATACGTGATCGGGCCCAATTTTATCAGTTAATCTCACAATTTTATTCCACAGATTAGGCTTAAAAACTTTATCAGCCCCGAGCTCTAGCGCTATTTTCTGCTTTGACTCTACGGGTTCTAAAACGAATATCTTTTTTGCTCCAGACACCCTTAATACTTGAATAATAAATAATCCAATCGGACCTGCACCTATAACAGCAGCTGTATCACCAATCTTAAAATTAGATTCTTGGACAGCTTGGAGTACGATCGATAACGGTTCTACTATAGCACCACTTTCATATGAGACATTATCGGGTAATACATGAACTCTCTCTGCTTTCACATTAATATAATCACGCATTGCTCCATTCTCAGTTGCGCCAAGCGTATAATTTTGCAATTTACACATGTTTTCTTGATCATGATTACAATAATAACAGTCATTACAAGGAATTTGAGGATTTACCGTAACTCGATTTCCAATCTTCAATTTTTTTACTTCTTCACCCATCTCAATTATTTCTCCTGAAAATTCATGACCAATAATATTACCGGGGATATAAGGTCCTCCAGTTTCATATGAACCAACATCAGTTCCACAAATGCCTACTTTTTTGATTTTTAATAATACTTCATCTGGACCATAATCTGGTTTTGACAAATCATCTTTGATTAACATCTTTTGTTTGCCTTCAAAAATAACGTATTTCATTAAAACACCTCTCTTTGTCATTTTTACTATAAAGGAAAAAAATGATATTATTTTATAGAATTCCCATAGAACCCATTAACTTTGTTGTGTCAGGTGTATCGTATTGCACTTTAACATCTAACACCGCGGGTTTTCCAGAATTCTTTGCTCGTTCAAAGGCAGCCTTTATCTCATTTGGATCAGTCACAACTTCTCCGTAGCAACCAAATGCCTCCGCGCATTTAGCGTAATCAAACTCCGGAAGATCAACATCAATATACCGTTTTCCCATAAACAGTTTCTGTCCTGATTTTATCATGCCCCAAGCACTATTATTTGAAATCACGTATATTAAATTTTTCAGATTTAATCGTACTGCTGTTTCTAAATCTTGTACGTTAATCATAAAACTTCCATCACCCGTAATTGCAACGACTTGTTTATCTGGTGCAGCTAATTTAGCACCAATTCCATAAGGTATTGCAGTCCCTAGTTGTCCCATCCCTATTGCTTGAATCGTTGATAATGGAGCTCTATCCTTATAGAAATCTATTTGTTCAACAATGTGTGCTGCTATATCACCCCCATCTACAACAAGAATGGCATCATCATCAACATTTTCTAGCACATCCTTGATCAATTTTTTAGGTAATATTGGTGTTTTATCCCTCATTGCCTTTTTATTTATTTTATCAATGTTTTTTTGTCTCGTTTCTACAAGCGTATCTAACCATTCTCTTTTATCAATCCTTTCAATTTTCTTGATTTCCTCGAGAATTTGTACTAAAAATTGCTTACAATCACCCACAATACCAATAGTTATCGGCTTTGCCCGTCCGATAATAGAAGGATCTATGTCTACTTGAATTAATTTCTGAGTATTCTTCCAAAATGGTTCAGCCCCATGTCCCATCGTGTATGAAAATTTACACCCAAGAGCCAAGATTACATCAGTTTCTGGTGCCGCCTTCAAAGCTGGTCCTGATACTGAGGCACCCATCAAACATTTTGATTTGTTTGTTAAGGTCCCAATACCCATAATAGTTGTAAAAACTGGAATTTGTAAATACTCTGCGAATTCCCTCAACTCGTCCCACGCTTCTGCTCTTGCAACTCCACCACCAGATATTATCAGTGGTTTTTCAGCATTCATTAAGAGTTGTACAGCATCTTTGATTAAATCAGTGTTAATGCTTGGTTTTTTGAAGCTGCGGTACCTCTCAGCATCATAAATTTCTATCTTATCTTCTTCTGCTTCTTCAAGAAATGCATCCTCAAAAATTTCTAATAAAACTGGTTGTGGACGCCCTCCTGTAGCCTCTCTAAATACTTTTTGTACAGCATCAGGTATTTCTTCAAGTTTACGCAGACTTTTTTGATATTTTGTAATGGGTTTAAACATGGTCATTTGATCAAGATTACCTTGTAACGTGAAGGAATCTTGAATTTCAGAATTTACTTGCGGTACTATAGTGATCACTGGGATGTTATCAGCCCAAGCTGCTCCCACTCCAGCCATTAAATTCAGAGCACCAGGCCCAACCGTCCCAAAACAAACTCCTGGTGTGTTCGTTACTCGTGCCCAAGCATCAGCTGCATGTGCCGCTGCCGCCTCATGTCTGAAAAGTACTGTTTGAATGCCTTGTTCTTTACCCCATTTATAAATAGCATCGTACATGTTTAAAAATTGCCCACCAGGGATTCCAAACATGTATTTTATATTCTCTTTTAGGAGACATTTAATTAAAACATCCCCACCATTAATCATCTTCTTTTCTTCTGCCATATTCTTCACAGTTTTAAAAAAATAAATTATAATTTATATTGTACTTGTTTGTTTAAATAATTGTCTTTGGTCAGATTTGTTAAAAAGAAGAGCTTTTACATTTTGAACTTCTTTAGTGAATGTAAGAAATCTGTTAACTGTTCTGGAATAACTTGAACTTTATTATGTTTTAAATTTAATATTTCAAGAGAACGAAGTGAACCAATAATTTCTGGAAATTTAGAGAAATTATTATGACTTAAATCTAATTGTTTCAGTAACGTAAGCTTTTCAATAGTATATGGTAATGATTCTAAATTGTTTCTTTTTAAAATTAGTTTCTTAAGGCTAGTTAGCTTACCGAGCGAGGTAGGTAATTCCTGAATATTCATATTTAAACTATATTTATTTATTGTTTTTAGATAAATCTCTAAATCATTGAGCTTTAATAGCGACTTGATACGTTTAATGTTATCTTTAATGTATTTCCAATTAGAGAAATTACGTCTAAGTTTTCCTTCATTAAAGAATTTGTAATACGTGATAATATAAAAAGGTTTAACTAACCTCCCACACTACTAAAAATTGTATTTTAGTATGAATATATAATAAAAATATTGGAAAAAAAAATGAGAACTTTTGAACAGTATGTTGAAGATTTAAAGAAAATGAAACCGAATGTTTATATCGGCGATGAAGTTGTTGGTCGAGATGACCCACGCCTAGAAGGAGGTATGAATATTATTAGAGAGACCTTTGTTCACGTTAATGAGCCTGAATATGAAGATCTATGCACCGTTACCTCCCATCTAACTGGTAAGAAAATAAATCGTTTCTGTCACATCAACCAGAATGAAGATGATCTTTTAAAAAAGCAGAAAATGACACGTGTTTTATGTCATCGTGTTGGTGGATGTATACAGAGATGCATGGGGATTGATTCTTTAAATGCTCTTTCAGTTATTACTTATGAAATGGATCAAGCTTTAGGAACCGATCATTACGAAAGATTTAAGAAATACTTGATCAACTTCCAAGAAAAAGACTTGGTTGCCAGTTGCGCTCAAACAGATGCGAAAGGAGATCGATTAAAAAGACCACACCAACAAGAAGATCCCGATCAATATCTTAGAGTGATTGAGACCCGAGATGATGGTATTATCGTAAGAGGATGTAAAATCAATATTACTAATACACCCTACGCTGATGAATTCATTGTAGTACCTTGCCGGTATATGGGACCGGAAGATAAGGATTATGCTGTTGCCTTTGCCTTACCAGGGGATTGGGAAGGAGTGAAACTACTAACAAGGCCTGCTTACTTTAGAAAGAGTGAATATGCAAATGCTCCAGGATTACGAATGGGTGATGCAGAGACATTCATTATCTTTGATGATGTTTTCGTTCCAAATGAACGAATATTTCTAAATGGAAATGGAGATCCTAGGCAAACTCCGTATGCGGGGTTTTTAGCATTAATGTTTGCACATTACCATAGGCATACCTATACAGGATGTAAACCCGCAATGTCAGAAGTCTTAGCTTCTGCTGCACTATTAGTTGCTGAATATAATGGTATAGAAAAAGCTTCTCACGTCCAAGAAAAAATATCACATATTATAGGTATTGCTGAGCTTGTTTTTGCTGCGGGAGAATCAAGTGCTAAACATTCAGAGAGATCTCCCTCTGGTACACAAATCCCTGATGAAATTCTTACCAATGCTGGTAGACGTCTAGCAGGAGAAAATATATATGAGGAATATAAAATACTTACTGACCTTTCCGGGGGATTAATTGCAACTCTACCATTCGAGGGATCCTTTTTCAGTGAGGAAGTGGGACCCTTAGCTATGAAATATTTAAAGCGAAACCCAAGAGTTAAGCCTGAATATATTTATCGTTGTTTTCGGGGTATTGAAGGTATGGTCGTCTCCGATTTAGGGGGATTATTGCAAGTAGCGGGGGTTCACGGGGGCGGAAGTCCACAAATGGAGACAATAACAATGATGATGCGATATGATACCGAGAGACTCAAAGATATTTCTAAATATCTTTTTGGAATTAAGTCGAAATTACGAAAGTACGAAAGACCAACAGTAACACCTCGAAAGATGCTTGAAAAATTTAGAAAGGCAATGCAAAGAAAGAAAAAATCCTAATTTTTTTATATTATAATTTTCTTTAATTGAACTTAGTTTACATCACGCATAAAGCGAAAGATTCACTTTCCGAAAGGGAATCGATTTTAATTTCTTTTTCTTTTGCGAGAAATTCTTCTATTGCTATTCCATTATCAAAAATCTCACCAAATTTATCATGAAAGATTTGAAATATATTTTTATTTCTTGAGACATAGATTCCTATTAAAATATTAGTTGGGTCAAAACTTGGTTGAATAAGTTCATTATCCGTTAGACTAAAATTACTGAAGTCTTCATCAGTAACATGGATTTCAATTTTATTAAATTCTATTTGGAATGGTTCTATGTGTTTCGTAAGTAATTTAAATTCTACACTCAAAAGCAGATCCTTAATAACTTCGGAATTAAAAATAACTTGTACATCGATATCTTTTAAATTATCTTTAATTCTATTCATACCAGCTCTCATCGGAGCCCCTATTTCTTCAGGAATATTATTTAGGCGATCTTCATGAATCATAGTTACTAAAGGATTGTCATATCTAATCCCTATTGCAATTTTACAATTACTTTGAGCTAGAAAAGAATGGTAAGTTTCATCAAAATTAGTTATGTTGTAATTAATAAACTCAACTGGTTCTTGAACCACCTGTTCTGCTTCTAACTGATAGTTGCCAATAAATCCCTCAAGAGAGGTTTCAATTTTATCTTTTTTCTCTTGAAATTGATTTTGAAGTTCCTCAATTCTTTTATGCACTAAATTCTGCCACAGAGTCATAGTTGGAGTAGCAATGTGGATTTTCATAGGTCTATCATAAATTTGTACAAGACCTAAATCACTTAAAACGGAGCAAATTTTGTAACCTCTTTTTAATGAGAGATTAAATTGATTACTCACTTCTTTTAAGTTATCAATTCTTTTATTTGAAAGGAGATAATGGTAGATTCTCTCTATTCCTTTTTCAATGATTCCAATGGAGTCAAATAATTGACTTAGGGCCAAAAGTTCGGCGTCTTTCATGATATCACCTATTTTCCATTCTTTCTAGTGTTAGATCTGTGAGTACTTTAAATGCGTCATCAACATTAACATTATCTTTAGCCGATATTTCTACAAAACTCGCCATTTCATTTTTTTCAGCAATTTGTATACCATAGTCTCTTTGTACTTTACGTTGTGTTTGATCGAGGTCGAGTTTTGAACCAACAAGCATAATAGGTATAGGTCCACCCTTTTGTCTGACAATAGTCATCCACTCTGAAATATTATCTAATGTATTTGGTCGAGTTATATCATATAATAAAAATGCTGCATTTGCTCCAAGACAATAAGTTGGCAAGAGAAATCTGAAGCGTTGTTCCCCCCCGATATCCCACAATTGAAGTTTTATTCTTTTATTGTTCATTTCAACCGTTTTGACATGAAAGTCTACCCCAATAGTTAATCTCTCACTTGGGTTGAAGATATTATAGCAGTAACGCTTAGTAAATGACGTTTTACCTACAGAGGCGTCCCCCAGTAAAAGTATTTTAAAGGTGTAGTCATAGTTTGCCAATCTAAGCCACAACCTCCTTTAATGGATTTCCCGAATATATTGAAGCCATACTCATTAAACCTACCAATAATTAGGTATATAAATCAATTTTATTATTTATATTCTTACACCTATTACGTTATTATTTTTATGATTTTTAACCTTTTTAAATCTAGTTCGAAAAATATTATGTTTAAGCCCTTAGAACATACATTTTTTGTTATCCCAAATAATGAGAACTCCTTAAATCATTTGTTTTCCAAAGTTTATGGTTTATTAAATTTCGAAATCATTAAACTTAAAATAATCAAGATCATTACATATTGAGAGTATAAAACCATTTTATGTAAGTCTTATCTCTATGAAAAAAGAGAATATAATTTTAGGATTATTTTTTGCTAATGAAAACAATTTAGTCTTTGAAAGTATTAAATATTCCGAGGAACTTAGCAATGAACGAAGAGATTCATTAAAAATGCTTTCATTTAGATTTTTAGGTCCAGTCTTCCTTACAGCTGCGAGTGGGATAGTTAATAATTGGAAAATAGATTTTATTGATTCGGCGCTTTCTCTCTATCAGAAACAGGAAGACGAAACCGCGGTAATACAATCATTTTTTACTCTAAATTCTTCGATTGAAACTGATTCAGGGGTTACATTTCTCTTCGCATTAATAAGTACACCATTTACTGAAGATGTAAAATTAATTACGAAAGAAATGACTGAATATATTCACCCTAGCATTATACAAGGGAAGATAGTTAGTGAAAGTCTCTTAGGAAGTCGTTTCAATTTTGATCGCTTTATAATTAGTGAATTAAATAGAGGGATAAACCTAATTGAATATTCCCTTGGATCTGCTAGAAAAATGTATTGGGAAGAAAAACATAGATACTATTGTGTTGGGTTAATAGAAAGAAAAAATGGTGAAAGTATAAGAATTTCAAACCTGTATACTTTTGATAAAGATGATCCCTTTAGAAAAGCATATTTGAATTTTATCCCGTCATATTACGTAATGTCAATTTTACCAGATTACTATGAACATCTTATAAGTGAGACGTTAACAATCTATAATAAAAAGGGAGTGTATCCAAACATACGAGAGATAAAATTAAGTTATGAAGATAAGAAAGTAATTTATTTAGAAGAATATTTATTTGAAGATGAGATATTTAAAAGTTATGGAGTTATATTGGTCCAACAAAATGAAGTTACTGAAGAAAACAATAACTTATCATTTTTTAAAAAAACGCTGAGACTCATTTTAGATAAAAAAAGAAGCCTCACATATGTTCTCGATTTATTAAATCCTCAATTTAAAAGCGAGAAATGGGGTGCTATTTCAAATGAAGATCTAGAAAAAATAGGAAAAATACTTGATAATCAAATTTAAAATACTTGAGAAAAAGTCATATCAAAATGGAAGAAATTGATTTTAACCAACTTTATAAGATTGAAAAGGATAAAGTCCTGAGGTATTATGAAAGAATTAGAAATCAATTTAGATTTTCCGACCCAATTAAAATTGTATCAAAATTTTTAGTCAATCAGTCAATTGGATCTAGTTTTAAGGACGTTCATGATACTTTAACTTATTTCAATGATAAACTAGCTAATAGAAAAGAACTATTAGATCTAGCAATTGAATGGATAAGAGCCCAAAAGATTCGATTAGAATATAAAAAATATTTAATCAGGGCACAATATCCAAATGACAGTATGAGTTTGGCGGTTGATGATTGTTTATTTAAATTTTTCCTGCAATATGACAAATATATGAGGAGTTTACTTAGTAGTGATATTAGAGAACATAACTTCAGTGCATTGTATGAAATATTTTTCAGCCCTTATGAAACAAAAAACCTTAATATACAAGATATCTTAGAACGGCATATCGACAACGTCCCAACGCACTTTCAAGATATGGAAAAATTAAATACTAACATTATGATATTACGTTCAGGTTTATCAGTAATTATAGTAAAAGATTATGTTAAAATTTTACAGTCAAGAGAAGAAGAGAAATTAAAGAAAGAACAAAAATTCGCGAAACAAAAAAAGGATGATATTCAGTCAAAAAATAATTTTGAAGGATTATTAATAGAAAGGATGATTAAGACTTACTGCATAAGTAAGAAAGAAATCTCTGAGAGAGAGATTGAAAACGCCGTGTCTCAATTTTTATCATCCTATTTTAAATTTGGAACACTTTATAGTTTTGAGGATTTTAAAGAATTATTAATTCAGAATTTCGCAGAAGATATCTACTCTGGGTTAACAGATAGGCTTAAACAAAAAAACACAATTGAAAATATCAAATATCTAATTTTAAATGTCGTAACGATTTTTAGAAAAACACACACAGCTCGAAAATTAGATGGTCTTGCATGGAAGAGAGACTTAACAGATTTTCTGACAACATTTGTTATTAAATTTATTAGTACTATGTTTAGCTAAAAGGAGCTCCTGATTTCTTAAATATATCTTTCAATTTTTCTTTAATTATTAAATTCGATTCTTTTTCTATAAGGTTTTTTAATTCTTTGTATATTAAAGGATTTTTCAATAAATTTTTAGAATATAAGAATCGAATAACTGCCCAGCGAACAGAATCATCAGGATCATTTAATAAAGGGATTAAAAATTTGAGATAACTCTTATCCCCCGCTTCTTCTAGCTTAAATATAGTTCTTGCTCTCGTTATAAAATCAGTATGATATAACTGAGGAACTAAAACATGCTTTACAGAATTATTTTTAATAAAATCTAACAAGAAATTAAAAATATCAACTTTGAAGTTATGGATCTCATTTGTTTGCCTGATATAAGAATCAAGAACTGATTCGGCTCTGTTTCCAATCTTCAACAGACTTTCAAAAGAAATAAAAAAATCATCCGATAACTCAGCTTTATCTAATTTCAAATTATTAATTAGATTTCTAATAATTTTGTCGTTAACTTTTGATATTTCTATAACATCCCAATTTATACTTTCTTCTTCATCCCAGATTTTATTATCCCTTAAATAACTCACTAGTTCAACCTTTGAATTATAATTTTGTAATTAAAGAAAAATAGGTTTCGTCTTTTATATTTTATATTATTAAATCAAAAATAAAATACATTGATTATAGATTTTTATTTCAGATTTTCATAACAAATGGATTAAAGAATAACTCATTATTAAAATTAAGATTTAACAAAATAGTATATTTGGTTATGTTATATATCTTTAAGATTATCCATACGATTTAAAAAAAAAGGTAACTCTTAATTTACCATTGAATATTCTATTAGTAACAATATCGGATCAAGAGTTTAGCAATTTAACTACATTATAATACAGAATATCTTGTTTTATTTCCTTAGAAGTTCTTGGTAAGGTTAAGATTTTATTTATTTCAAGTGGAAGTGTAGAAGCTGTGGGAGAATCCGACCCAAATAAAATTCGTTCATGACCAACTGTCTTAATTAAATTGTATATACCGAAGGAAACTGAGCAAGAAGTTTCATAATAAATATTTTCATATGTCTTTAAAGTTAACCCCACCTCAAAAGCGTAAATCATGCAAAAAGCAGCGTGACCAACAATAATTCTTAACTTGGGGAAATTTTTGGCTAAATTTGCAATATCTTTAGGTGAAACTCCTCTAAAAAACGATGTTTTGGGTAGTGAATGAATGTATAATATTAGGTTTTCGTCATAATCTTGCATGAATGAAGCTAATTTCATGATATCCCTTGGTATTTTAACCATATTAAAACCGGAGTGAATTTTAACACCTTTAAATCCTTGTTTAAAATGGTCCTCTAAAATATCGTAACTATTTTCTTCTTCATCTTGATGGATCATTGGATTGAACCAAAAGAACTTAACAAACCTTTCAGGAGCTTTATTAACAACGTCAATGACATCTTGATGATCAAGTTGCCCTTTTGGCATGCGACTTCTAAAGTCGTCCATAAAATCAGTTAATTTAACCCCTTCATCCCGAGTAGAAGATACTTCTTTTTGTCTCTCAGGGATCTTAGTTCTATTAATGGTTGTAATTATCGCTTTTTCAACATTGAACCGATCCATGTATTGAACTACATTCTCATCAGGGTTAAGAAAAACACCATATGTATGAAGGTGAGCATCAAAGATCTTAAAATTAGTACTTAACATAAGAACATACACGCTAATATGAAAATTTATTGTTTACAGGGAGTTGTATGATATAATTATATCATATACTTATAGTCAAAAAAAAGGTAGATATTTATAAAACTTTTATTTTCGCCATTATCATATCCCTATTCTTCTCCCAGAATTTGTCAACTCTTCTTTTCACAACCCGTTTTGCTAATTTCTTGACAACAGTTCTCTTAATTGCAACTCCAAGTACGTTCATGATTTTCTCAACCATAAGGCTTTTTATTAATCCCTCTATGGATTCACCTTTGGAAGCTTTTTCAATCCATTTATTAAATACTTTCTCGACATTTTTATTGATCTTTTCTGTCAGTTCTGAAGGAAGTTCTTCTTCCATTTAATTCTCACTGTATGGCTTTTTTATATAACTGATAACAGTTTGTTCATTTAAAATTATACAAAAAGAAAAATGTAAAAATGTTAATATCTCATATACTATTTATGATACTTTAAGAATGTCTTGTTATGGTACTCTTCAAAAGCGACTCTAAGTTCTTCTTCAGTATTCATTACAATTGGACCACGCCAAGCAACTGGTTCTCGTAAAGGTTTTCCGGAGATGAGTAGAAAACGAAGATTTTCATTATTTGTGGTGATCTTCACAACATCTCCATCCCTATATATAACTAGCGTTTCGTTTTTTACTAGTTCCTCCCTTTTTTCATCGAAAAATCCTTCACCTTCAATTACGTAAGCAAAAGCATTATATCCCTTTTTCACTGGGTGTGTAAACTTTGAATTTGGACTCATAGAAATGTCTAAATATTCTGGATCTGTAACAATATCTTGTACTGGTCCTTTTATGCCATTAATTTCTCCACAAATAACTTTAGCTTTTATTGTATTATTATCTAAAGAGATTTCAGGGATTTGGTTTTTTTTCACATCTCGATATCGAGGGTCCATCATTTTATGAGAGGCAGGAAGATTAGCCCAAAGTTGAAAACCCCAGAGAAGAGTGTCATTTTTATCCTTTTTAGGCATTTCTTGATGGACAATTCCCGATCCCGCCGTCATCCATTGAACATCACCTTCTTGGATGATACCACCATTCCCTAAGCTATCACCGTGTTCAATTTTACCATGCAACATATATGTAATAGTTTCTATACCACGATGAGGGTGCCACGGAAATCCAGCAATATAATCATTAGGATCATCTGAATGAAAATCATCAAGCAGTAAAAAAGGGTCTAATAATGGATCAGCATAGCCAAACGCACGCTTTAACCTAACACCAGCACCTTCAAAAGTAGATCTACTTTTTAAAGTTACATTGATTTTTCTAATTTCTTCCATATATGTAAAAACTTTTATCATCAAATTATTCTTTTGCCTTATTAACTATAATCTCAGCTTAATAAATTCATTTTTTTAAGAAGAAAATAATTCTGTATTATGCTAAATCATCGCTTAATTGATCCTCCTCGTGAACCTAAAAGGTTTGTAGAGGCTGCTATTGACTTTTTACATAGACATGCGAAAAACAAAAAGGTTTTTTGTGCACTCTCTGGTGGTATTGATAGTTCTACAGTCTATCTTTTATTAAAAGAAGCAAAGATTGACACAATTCCAGTATTTATTGATCATGGCTTAATGAGAATTATTAGAGGAGTTGAAGAGCGTGAATATGTTAAGAAATTATTTCCAGATGTTGTTGTTTTAGACATACGGGAAGAATTCCTACCTAAAATATTTGGTGAAAAAGATGCTGAGGTTAAACGAAAACTTTTCAAAGATGCGTACTCAAGCACTATTAGTAAAGTTATAAAGGAGGAAAAATGTGATCTTCTAGCGGATGGCACTATTCTTCCAGATATTGAAGAAAGTTTCGGTTGTAAAATAACGGACATAAAAGAAACCATGTCATTAGAAGAAGAGGCGGCGCTTTTAAAAAAAAATAAGGAAAAATTTGTTAAAAGTCAACATAATTTAAATATTGAGTATGATGTGGAAGCTACTATTCAACCAGTCGCAAGCCTTACAAAAGATGAAATACGGAAAGTGCTTGAATATTTCAAAATGCCACACGAATTAGTCTATAGAAAGGCGTTTCCCGGACCAGCCCTCGCAGCTAGAATCATTGGTCCTGTTACTGAAAAAAATCTCACTTTTGAGAAAAAGGTGCATGATCTTGTTGAATCTACCGTGGAAGATTATTATAAAGAAACATATGGAAAAGTAATGATCATTAATTCTGAAGGGCATCAAGAACCGTTTCAAGTTTTTGCTGCGATAAGTGAAAATGTGCAGGAGGAGAAAGTAACGGGCCTTCTTGATGGAAAAAGAACTTATGAATTACCACTTTGCGAAAAAGGAGATTGGAACTTTTTGGAATTAACTACAAAAGCATCCAACATAAAAGGGTACGCAAGAATGTTATTTGAATTAGGAGGCTCATCAGAGGGAAAATATGATGTTATCATTAGAAGTATTAATAGTAGAGATGCAAGAACTGCGGCAGTGACTAATTTACCATTTGAGTTATTAACTGATCTAAAAGAGAAGGTACTTAAAATTGCAGGAACAAAACGAGTTTATTTTGATTTGACCCCAAAACCCCCGGCAACAATTGAATATGTGTAAATAGTTATCTATTCTCCTCCCTTTCCTACTTTTACTAACGTAAGAACACTGAACATTCTTTTTACAGGACCAGGTTTTATTTCATCTTCTTTGGCATAATTAACATTCTTAAAATCAAGGCGTTTATTGAATGATCTTAATTTATCTTGGAACCAAATAAAATTCTTTTTATCCTTTGGAGTCCATGAAACTTCTGCAAATGCTATAAGGCGCGGAAATGTCTGCCATTCAACCCGCTTTAAATTTGGAGTAAATTCACCCCACATTAGTGCTTCCATTCCAAGAACATTTTTATGATAGGTGTTTTCCAACTGATTTGGAATGGGCTCAAATTCATAAGCCAATTTTAGTGGAGTAAAAGAATAACCATGATCTAGATAAACATATTTGAAGTTAGACATAATAACCTGATCTCCATTACGTAGATGCTTTAAGACCAAGTGTTTTTTACGTATCCAATATTGACATATTATTTTTTCCTTTAAATTCCTATTAAGAACCTCGTTCCAACCGATAACACGAATTTGTAATGAGTTTAAATAGGTTAAAATACGATTAGTAAAGTAAGCTTGTAGATCTCTCACATTTTTTAAACCTTCTGTATTTAACCTTGATTGGCAATCTGGGCAATCCTTCCATCTAGTTTTTAAAACCTCATCCCCCCCTATATGAATAATTTTAGATGGAAAAAGAGTTATTATTTCATCAAACATATTTTGTAAGAATTCAAAAACATATTCCTTTCCTACGCATAAAACATCCTTATGGATCCCCCAATGGGAGGAAACCTCAAATGGGACGCCTTTGCAGCTTAATTCCGGATATGCAGCTAAGATCGCTCTTGTATGTCCAGGAATATCTATTTCTGGAATAATGATAATAAATCGTTCATTTGCATAAGAAACAATCTCTGAAATTTCTTCTTGTGAATAATAACCAGAATGAGGAATACCATCAGTTTTTTTACTTAAAAAACCTCCAACCTGAGTTTCATTTCTTTTTGAACCAATTTTAGTTAAGTTTGGATATTTTTTTATCTCAAGACGCCAACCTTGGTCATCTGATAAATGCCAGTGAAAGACGTTAATTTTAAGAAGTGCACATACGTCAAGTAATTTCTTAACAACTTGAATTCCATGGAAATGCCTTGCTTCATCCAACATGTATCCTCGCCAAGGAAAACGGGGATAATCAATGATTTCTAAACAATGAATTTCCCAATTTCCATTATCGATATGCTCATCATTTTCAATAGAAGGAGGGAGAAGTTGTCGAAGAGTTTGAATGCCATAGAAAATCCCAGCGGGAGTCTTAGCGGAAATAATCGTTTTTTGCGGATTTATAATAAGATTATAGCCTTCATCTCCTATTTGGGTATCCTCATCAATTAATTTTAGAGATATTGAATCATCATTTCCTGATCGGCTGTTTAAGTCTTTGATTTGTAATTGAAAACCAGTTGATGGTTGAATAAGGTTTTTTAAATATTCACTGACTTCTTTTAATTTTGGATCTGATAAAATTGAGGTAGTTTCAGTTAAAATAAATTTCCCTGATGTAATTTTTATTGAAACTGGTTCAGGGATAATGATAATCCGCTGTATAATGTTCACTCTCGTTCATTTAAAAAATACTATAAGACTAAAAAATTAAAGTGCCTAATTATTCTATTTTTAACTTAACTTAAAAATCATCCCAGAAATTCAATAATGGCTTTTGCTAATAATAATGGTTTTGGAGTAAATAAGCCATGACCTAGGTTATCAAGTAAAACCAATTTTGCTCCAGGCATGTTCTCTGCTAATAATATTGAGTTTTCATGAGGAACTAGTATATCTTCCTTCCCACTTAAGATTAATGTTGGAGTTCTTATATTTTTTAGCCTCTTATATGAATTAAATTTATTTATTGCCTTCAATTGGCGTCTATAGCTATGGGATGGTATTGGCGCTAAGAGAGATCTACGTACATATTCATCCACCTCATCTGGTTTATCTCGTATAAAACTTTCTATGAAATAGAAGATAATCCAATTTCTAACTAATTCTTCATCTGATAATCCTTCTCGATTAATAGCTAATGCTGTTCTTACTTCTTCAGATGCGGGAATGCCATTTGGACCACCACACCCTGTTGAACAAAGTATAAGCTTTTTTACTTTTTCAGGATATTTTAAAGCAATCTCTTGAGCAATATGTCCTCCCATTGAATAGCCAAGTATATGTGCTTTTTCTATATTTAAAACCTTCATTAAACCAGTTGTATCATCAGCCATCATCTCTATTGAATACTCAATAACAGGTTTATCTGTTCGACCTGCACCTCTATTATCGAAAAGAATTATCTTCAAATGTTTTGATAACTCTGCTATAAAATTAGGAGGCCAACGGTAAACATCTGAGGATAAACCTCTTATCAATATTAAAGGGAACCCATCTCCGTGAGTTTCATAATATATATTTATATCATTAACTTTGATTTTTGGCAAGCGAAATTCTTCCTTTTTTTATAAGTTTACTTACTTTTGTAAGGAATCATAATAAAAAAGTATGTTTTTTTAAAGAGTAAAGTCTTCTTTTAAATCAAAATTCATTATTAAGGAACTTAAGTTTAAATAAAAAATTTAAATACTACAATGTATCATAACAGTATAAAAGGAAACCTAATAATTTAAGGTGCAAGATCTAATTTGAGTACTAAGGTTGTTACCTTTGGAGAGATTATGCTTAGACTATCACCCCCTAACTATAAACGTTTTACTCAGGCACGATCTTTTGATGTAATATATGGTGGTGGGGAGGCAAATGTTGCTGTATCTTTAGCCAATTATGGAATCCCCGTTTCATATGTAACAAGAATACCCAATAATGATATAGGGGATGCCTGTATACAATTTCTCAAACAGTATAGTGTTAATACAGATAAGATTGTACGAGGAGGAGATAGACTCGGAATTTACTTTCTTGAGATAGGCGCTACCGCACGTTCAAGTAGTGTGATTTACGACCGTGCTAATTCTTCAATTTCAACAGCTACTATCAATATGTTTAATTGGGATAAAATTTTTGAGGGGGTATCTTGGTTTCATTTTACAGGAATTACACCAGCAATCTCTCAAAATTTAGCAGATCTATCTCTTGAAGCAGTAAAAATAGCAAAAAGTAAGAACATTAAAGTCTCAGTTGATTTAAATTACCGGTCAAAGTTATGGAACTACGGGAAAAAACCAAGTGATATCATGCCAGAACTTTTGAAAAATTGTGATGTTGTTATTGGAAACGAAGAAGATGCTGATAAGATACTAGGTATTAAAGCCCCTGATACGGAGATTACTTCTGGTGAATTAGATCCAGAGAAATATAGAGTAGTTGTTGAAGAAATGGTAAAATTATATCCTAATTTAAAATTTATAGGGATTACTTTACGGGGTTCATTATCTGCAAGTCATAATTTATGGTCAGGAATTCTTTATAATGGAAAAGAATTGTTTATAAGCCCCACATATGATATTACACATATTGTCGATCGCGTAGGTGGGGGTGACTCCTTTGCAGGGGGACTAATTTATGGATTTCTTACGTATAAAGATTTACAGAAAATTCTGAATTTTGCAGTAGCTGCTTCATGTCTTAAGCACACAATTGTTGGTGATTTTAATCTTGTTTCCGTTGATGAAGTAATTAAATTAATGGGTGGAGATGTTTCAGGGAGGGTGACACGTTAATGGCTAGATTTAGTAGTATTGCAGTTTATAATGTTATACTTGAGCAAGGGTTAGTTCCTGTCTTCTATAATGGAAACTTCGAGAAAGCGAGAAATATTGTCAGTGCGATTGCTAAAGGTGGAGGGAAAATAGTTGAATTCACAAACCGTGGTGATTTTGGTTATAAGATTTTTTCGAAATTAGTTAGACATTTTAAAAACACAGAACCACAATTGGTGTTTGGAGTAGGATCGATTTTTGAACCTAATACTGCTGCTCTTTATATTAATAATGGGGCAAATTTTATTGTTGGACCTGTATTAAATCCAGAGATTGCGAAATTATGTAATAGGAGGAGAATTCCATATTCACCAGGTTGTGGAACACCTTCTGAAATCTCATATGCTGAAGAATTAGGCTGTGAAATCATTAAAATTTTTCCAGGAGGACTTCTAGGTGGTCCTGATTTTATAAAATCAATCTTAGCACCATCACCATGGACGAAGGTTATGCCTACGGGAGGCGTAGACATAACAGAAGAAAGTATAAAAGGATGGTTTGAAGCAGGAGTTGTAGCAGTTGGCATTGGCTCCAAGTTAATTTCAAAAGATTTTGTTGCTAAAGAGAATTGGGATGGTATTGTTAGAAATGTAGTAAATACATTAGCTTTAATTAAAAAATATAAATAAAGTGGATTTGAAAATATATGCCAGATAATGATAAATTAATAATCACTGCAACTACAGCAAATTCATGGATTAATCCTGAAGTAAAAAATTGGGCGCAAACTATTGATGAATTAATTGAAGATGCGATACAATGCTATGAAGCAGGAGCAGCTATTGCTCACGTTCATTTGCTTCGTGGAAAAGAAGTTGAAATAGTGAAAAGAATTCGAGAACGATGCGACATTATTATTCAAGCAGGGATGTCAAGCGAATCAATTCCAAAAAGAGAAGGTGATTTCAAGGCAAAACCAGATATGATGTCAATTATTTTAAACCATCATGCAGAACACTTTACTGAATTAAACGTGGACGTTTTACATCCACTAAAAGAATTAGAAGAATATTGTATAAAGTGTAAAAAGCTTAACATTAAACCTGAATGGGAAGTTTGGCACATGGGTTCTTATTGGAGTCTTAGCTATCTAATTGATAAAGGATTATTAGAATGGGCAAAACCTAATATCTTAACATTATTTTTTAACTGGCCTGGGAGCACATGGTCACCTCCCACCAATGATGAATATATGCATAGAAAAAAGTACATGCCTTCTGATTGCGTACATACTGTGAGTGCCATGGGTGAAGATCAAATGAAATTATTAGTATTTGTTCTTACACATGGAGGTAATATTAGAATCGGAACAGAAGATTATCCATTTATAACAAATGGAAAACCTGCAAAAAACAATGCTGAAATTGTAGAGCAATATGTGAGTATTAGCAAGCGTGTAAAGAGAGAAGTAGCAGATCCAACTGAAGCAAGAAAAATTTTAGGTTTAAAAAAGGTGTAATCATTAAATTACAGAATAAGATTGCTAAAATCCAGTAAAAGTTAAAGAACCTTTATAAACACTTAGGATAAATTTATAATTGATATATTTTCAACTTGTTCTAAAAAATAACTAGAAGAAATGGTGGGCAGAATTGAATGGTTCATTTTATTTATTAGGTGTTTTTTTAGCTATATTATCTGGCAGCATAAATAATATAGGGTTAGTATTCCAAAAAAAAGTAGTTAATGATGTTCCTCCTGAAGCAAAATTCTTTCGAAGTTTAGTGAAAAAACCACTTTGGGTAACAGGTCTATTAATGGAATTGGCAATTGGGTCAGTTTTTTTCATGATTGCTCAAATTTTTATTGGACCAGCGTTAATTCCGGGGTTGATGGCATTCGGTCTTATTTTTCTTGCTATTGGATCTGTAAAAATTGTCGGTGAAACCCTAAAAAAAGAGGAAATTATTGGAATTATTATAATTATAATTGGGATCTTTTTATTAGGTCTATCTCAATTAAGTATAGATATCGCGAACATAGATATCTTGGCTATTGATCTAGTACTGAACATGACAATTTTTACTATTATTTTATTCTCTGGTACGGTTATATGTGAGATTTTACAAAGAAAAATTGAAAAATTAAAGGGAATCTTACTAGCAATATCCTCTGGATTTCAATTTTCCCTTACTAATTTTTGGATTGCACCTCTAATGGCTGTAATTGCTCATGTTTTTGGAGGAAATGCTACTATAGGAGAGTTTTTCCTGTTTTTAGCATGTGCTGTAATTCTAATTTTAGCCAGTATTATAGGGATAATGAAAATTCAACAATCATTTCAAGTGGCTAACGCTAGTCGAATGATTCCAATTCAGCAAGTTCCAATACAAATTACACCAGTTTTAGCATACTTTTTTGTTTTTACGTTGATGCCTTCTACAGTTTTTTCTATTGTATATGTAATTCTTGGTGTTTCTTTAATCGTAGTAAGTTCATTTCTGTTAGCGAAGAGACAAGCGCAATTAGAAGCTATAAAATAGGGTTAAAAAATTGGCAAAAATAATTTTCTTCCAACCGCATCCAGATGATTTAGAAATAAACTGTGGGCATATTATTCATTACTTAGCAACAAAAAGTAAAAATGAGCATATAATTAAGATCGCTTCAACCACTAAAGGTGAATTTGGTCTTCCTGGAGCTCAATATGATAAATTTAAAGGAGATTTTCTTGCAAAAGTAAGAACACGGGAATTATGCAATGCTCAAAGCATTCATGGAATACCTCCAGAAAATATTTACTTTTTTGGGTATATTGATGGTCTAGTAGAATTTACAAGAGAATTTGTTGATAAAATTGCTGATTTTTTAAAAAAGGAAAAACCAGATGTTATTTTCGCACCAGAAGCAATTTATACTTCTTATTATCACAAGGATCATGTTAATACAGGTAAGGCAATATATTACTGCATACACAATAAATTAATCGATTTTACTCCAATTCTCTATTTTTACTCGACTCTAAGCCCTAATTTTTTCTTCGGGTTTAAAAAAGAGGATTTCTCTCTAATCGATCAATTACTTGCTTGTCATAAGACACAATATTGGTTGATAAATTACGTAAAATGGACTTATCGACCAAAAACAAGATTGGCAGGAAGGAAGTTGAATGGCTGGAAATATGCCGAGAAATACAGAAGAGTATATTTCAATAGAAATAAATTAAAAAAGAATAAACCATCGTTGATTGTACGGATTTTAAGTCACTGGTACTCAAGTATGCCTTGGTTCAAAGCTAAATATCCACAAGAACTATTAGAAACACTGAAAAAACAAGGGAAAATTTAATAGAAATTAATAAATTATGGAGGCTTCTTTTAAGAGTCACTATCTTAGTAGAATACGTGTTTTAAAAAGTATTTAAATAAGAATAACTAAATATCTCATAAATAAAGATATAAGTATTAAATAAAATAATATAATTTACATTAAATTAGAGGTGAAATTAATGGCTACAACCGAAGAAGTTAAAGATGCTATAAATGGATGGGTTAAAATGTTAGAGGAACCAGAAATTGCAAATGAATTTGAGGGTTTTAATAAAACTATGCAGTTTGTATTTCCAGACATAGATTACAAACTTAAGATGATTTTTAAGAATACGACAGCAAGGTTAGAGGAAGGTTTTGATGAAAATGCAGAGATGGGTTTAGAAGTTAACTCAGATCTATTTGTAGGTATTGTCACTGGAGAAGTAGATCCGATGGAAGCCTTCATGGATGGCGAGCTTAAAACTAAGGGAGATATGGGAGCTTTACAAAGATTAGAAGTCTTCATGGATATAGATTAAAAAGTATTGTTCGAGAATATAGTTTTTTTAAAATTAAATAAGATTAACAATTAAAAACTTGATAAAATATGGACCCTATTGGCTTTAATAAAGAAAAAGCGCAAAATATTTTAGAAAATCATGATATTGACGTTTTGGTTGCATCTACTCCGGTAAATATATTTTATACAACGGGTTTACCGATATTGCACGTAGCACCAAATCCAATTTTATACGTTTTATACAACCAATATCCAAGTTTATCTTTAATAAGGAAGGATGGAGAGGAAAGTCTCATCACTTGGATTACTTATAGGAGTGTAGATAAATTTTCTTGGGTTACCGATGTAAGTGGAATCGCATCTCCTAAAGCCGCAATGAAAGAAGTGTCAGATAGAATTGAAAAATGGGGGTTGTCAGAGAAAAAGATTGGATATGAGTCTTTAATGCCTTCTTATCAATCTGAACATTTAAGAAATAAATTTCCAAGAGCGACTTTAGTTAATGGGGACCAGGCATTTTTAGATATGCGGTTAGTTAAATCAGAAGAGGAAGTGAAACGCATACGAAAGTCTACAGAAATTTCTGAAAAAGCAATAAAAGCGATGATTGATGCTGCTCACGTGGGAATAAGCGACATAGAGTTATTACAAATTGCGAGAAGAACCGTTGTCGATGAAGGAGCTGAAGGATGGGATCATCTAACAATGAACTTGGGACCCTCTGATCCTGAAGCGCCAGGAGTAGGAAATACCTTGAAATCTGGAGATCTTAATAGGTTTGATATTGGAACCGTTTGGAAAGGTTATGTCTCAGACGTTAGTAGGGAACTCGTGGTAGGTGAAATACCTGATGGCGCTGAAGAAATTATGGATAGATTGATAAAAGTGCAAGAATTTTGCTTAGATAATATTAAACCCGATTTAAATATTAAAGAATTATATAGTAATGCTAAAAACTTCCATAAATCTCTTTCAAAACGAGGAAGATGTTACATTATAGGTCATAGTATTGGATTAGAATGTGAGGAAATTCATTTATTCAGTCCAATGAAAACTCTAGATATTCCGTTTGAAGCGAATATGGTACTAGATATTGAAATTTGGCAAAATTTTAAAAATCAAGGTCTGATTGGGGTAGAAGATTGCTATAGGATTACTAAATCTGGCTGTGAACGGCTTTCAAGTCTGGATAAAAATATATTTGTAAAATAAAACGAGTTTAACATGAGATTTAGATCTTTTCTTGAAAATCATAAAGATCTTTTAATAAATAGAATAGTTAAATTATAGAATAGTAGAGGAATGATTTTATGGATTATGTGAAATTTGGTATAATTGGTGCTGGTGCTGTGTGGGGTTTCCACAAGCTTGGTTCTAAAAAGAATCCAAAGATTAAGTTTATATCAGCATACGATATCGATGAGAGAAAATTAAAAAGAGTTGCCAAGTATTCTAAGCTAGAAACTTATTCAACCTTAGATACTTTTCTTAAGAGTGATATAGATGCTGTTCTTATCATGTTACCACATTATCTTCATAGAGATATAGTTGTTGAGGTAGCAGAATCGGGAAAACATATCTTATGTGAAAAACCAATGGCTACTACACTTGAAGAGTGTGATGATATGATAGCAGCAACAAAAAAAGCAGGTGTTAAATTCATGATTGCCGAAAATCACCGTTTTCTTCCTGC
>JAHLWT010000182.1 GCA_019057775.1 Promethearchaeota archaeon | reverse complement strand
GGCAGGAGGTCATTCACGTCTATTTCATAGATATATGGCAGCAAATTGGGCTGGTAAGCTTAAAACAAAGAAGAAATTTTTCAATTTTAAATATGAAGTTATCAAACAGGGGATAGAACCACCTGAATTTCATGTAATTTATAATGAAATTAAAGATAATAAAACTGATTTTGAATATCCTGGTGTATCGAGACAAGCTCTATACAGTAGGGAATACACTGAAGCAAAAGCAGAATCAGACCTACTAGTTCAAGCAGAAAGAACTCCCCTTGAGAGTGTCATATCACCTTCTGTAAAGAATAGGATAAAAAAGATTTTTTATGAAATAAAGGAAATGCAAAATCATATCAAATATTCTATAGAGCATATTCAACAGAGGTTTGTTGAGATAGAAAGGCTATTAGGAAATTGAATGGCATATAATTAAAATTTTTAAAAATTTTCTATTTCTATTACACTTCTAATCTGAGTATAAAATTTAATTTTATTTGATTGTATGAAATCTAAGTCAAAGGAAGTTGATGATACTTTGCTGATTATTAAGAATTTATTAATTTTAAATAACATAATAAGCCTTTCGTTTTCTAAAAGTATATTAAAGCAAATTTCCATGATGTAATTAATTAGAAAATATTTAGATTACATTAAAGTAAATTTATCATTATTATTTATAGTATTTAGATTATCGATTTTAATGCCCATCAGAGTTCTTGTGGCTGAGGATTCAGCCTTTCAGAGGAAACTTATTAAAGATATGCTTTTAACACATGAAGAAATTACAAAAGTAGACATAGCAAGAAATGGAAGAGAAGCAATTGAAAAAATCGAATTTTTGAATCCTGATGTATTAATTTTAGATTTAGTTATGCCTGAAGTTGATGGGCTGACAGTATTTAAATTTCTCTCCGAACATTATCCAATACCCACAATTATTTTTTCAGCCAAAAATCCTGCGACTTTAGATGATTCAGTCCAAGCTTTACTTTTAGGAGCATTTGATTTTATAATAAAGCCCAAAGGTGTATGGAAGGAAGAATTTTTAAAATATAAAGAAAAACTCATATCTAGCGTTGTATATGCTGCGGGGATAAAGAAGACCTACGAAAAACGTACGAAATTAATTAAAAAATCAATTGACAAATCTGCATTTCAGAAAATTAAAAGTAAAAGTGAGGTTTGGGATAAACCTGAAGAAGTTTCTGTGAAACTACCAAAAATATCGCTCCCGACATTTGAATCTAATATAATAGTCATAGGTACAAGTACGGGTGGTCCTAGAACATTAAAAAGTTTACTAAAGGAAATCCCTGAAGATTTTCAAAGCCCTATTTTAATTGTACAACATATGGATGCTTATTTTATGAAACAATTTGCTCAATCCTTAGATCATTTATGTAAGTTGCCAGTAAAGATTGCCGATAATGGTGAAAAGATCCAACCAGGGATGATATATCTAAGTCCAGGAGGTAAACACATGAAAATCGATGTAATTAACCATAAATCCTATATAAAAACATTCGAAGGTAAACCTGTCAATTTTTGTATGCCTTCTGTGGATGTTTTGTTTTTTTCAGCTGCTGAAACCTATAAAAATCATACTTTAGGTATTATATTGACCGGATTAGGTGAGGATGGCGCTGCGGGATTGGAAGCGATAAAAACTCAGGGAGGAAAAACAATAGCTGAATCCGAAGAAACTTGTGTATTATATGGCATGCCAAAAGCCGCAGCAAAAAGAGGAGCTGCAAGTTTGATACTTCCAAATTATAAAATTCATGGCTATATGATAAAATATGCAATAAAATTTACAAATGATCTTTATAATTAAAATTAAAATATTGGGATAAACCATATTGACTGAACGTCCTCACTCTGATAAAATTACACAAGTTAATGAGAAAGGAGAAATAATATTACCAATAGGGCACTATACTTTAATAAATGGTAATACAGGCTTAGAAAATAAATTTCCTACAATCTCTATTTATGGATTAGGGTCATGTATTGCTCTAATCCTTTTTGATAAAAAAAATAGAATTTGTGGCATGTCTCATGTTCTCTTACCAAAATCACACAAAAACAAAGAAATTAAACTTCCTCATAAATATGCAAATTTATCTGTAAAATACTTGCTTGATGAACTTACCGATGGAGGAGCTCAAAAAGAATTAATTAACGCAATTATAGTGGGAGGATCAAAAATCTTTGATTTACCAAATAATGATATTGGTGAAGAAAACATAAACCAAATTAAGCATGAGTTAGATAAATATGGTATAAAGATAATTAAAAAAAGTATTGGTGGAATGCAAGGAAGAATCGTCAATTTCAATACGAAAAATTATGAAGTATTTGTTAAAATAAGTGGTGAAGAAAAAAGGCCTAAAATACTTTAGAAAGATTATTAATTGAAAAAATGATATAAATGAATGGAGAAAATAATAAATCAAGAAGTCTTGAATTAACGCCAGAACAATTGGATATATTAAAGGAACTTGGTAATATAGGCGCTGGTCATGCGATTACAGCATTATCTGAATTAATAGAAGAAAGAGTAGATGTATCACTAACAGCAGTTAACATAATTCCGTTTTGGAATATTCCAGATTTATTTGAAGATCCAAATACTGAAGCATTTGGAATATACTCAGAAATTATAGGCAAAAGTGATTTGTCAATAATTCAATTTTATACTAAGGAATCAGTTATAAACTTAGTTAATATTTTAAACGACGAAGATGAAATAATGGTTGATAATATTAACACAATTCAAGATCTGGATGAATTTTCGTATAGTATAATTTCTGAAATTGGTAATATCTTATCTGGAAATTATGCAAGTGCAGTAGCTAACTTATTATCAATCGGATTAGTTCCGGGCGTACCAAAATTAGCACTTGATAACTTAAATGCTATGTTGGATACAGTTATTGCTAAAAATTCTCAATATTCAGATTATACGATTATAATTAAGACTAAAATTCAAGTTAAAGATATAAAATTAAACGGTACGATATGTCTTGTACCAAGTATGGAAATTTTGAAAGAATTATTTAAAATTTTGAATTTAAAATATGATTTAAATATATGAGGAAGGGCAATAACAATATTATAATAAAGAATTGAAATGTCATTATCATCCACACTAGAGGAATTACTTTCTAATCTGCTAAATGAAGCTAGAGATCTATCAGCTGCTTTAGTTTTAGATTTAGATGGATTAATCATAGCTAAACAATCCATGAAAGGTTTTGATGAAGAACTTATAGGAGCAATTACTACAATATTAGAGCAAACAATAACTAAAATTAGGAGATATGCAGAAACTTCATTTGGAAGTGGAACCTTTGATACTAATGAATTCCAGCTGTTTTATATAGAGTTAAGAAAAGTTACTCCAGCTATTTTCGTTTTGATTGCTGATCCTTACGCAAATATTGACCAATATATCCCTTATACCTATATAGTTGCAGAAAAAATATCGATGATTTTAAATAACCGAAGTACATCATTAAAACTCCCGAAATTGAATGAAAATGGTGAGATAGTCTTATCTTCTATTAATAATTCGAATTCAAATGGTAAAATAAAAGCGATTGCGATTATTGGTTCTGAAGAAGTTGGAAAAAGTACATTAGTCGATATATTTTGTGATATTGAGTTGATACCTTCCTACAAACCAACTATTGGAATTTCGATAAAAGAAAAAAGCCTACAGATATCAAAAAATTATAATTTGTCATTGATACTATTTGATTTAGGAGGATTAAAGAGTTTTATTAAAGTGCGTAAATTTTATTATAGATTGGCACATGCAGTTCTCCTTTTGTTTGATTATGCAAGACCCGAAACTTTCAATGATATTACTAAATGGATTGAAGAAATTCAACATTTTGTGACTGATCAAACAATCCCTATTATTCTCATTGGTAATAAAATAGATATTTCCACAGATCGAGTAGATCTTAAAAATCAAGCTCAACAACTGGCAGAACAATATAATTTTTCATTTTTTGAAACATCAGCATTTACAGGAGAAGGTATCGATGAACTTTTTACTTTTTTCATCTCAAATCTTTTTTAGCATAAAACAAAATATAAATTTCTTAACACTACTAGCCAAGAAATAAAAAAAAAATATTAGAATTACATTCTGAATTTAATCTAACTTATCATAATGTTTCTAAATTATTGAAAAGAGAATAAAATATGTCAATAGAAGTGCTTATCGCAGATGATTCTCAATTTTTGAGAAAAAAAATTTCAGATATTCTTAAGGAGCATGATTCAATAAGAATTGTTGAATATGCGAAAGATGGAGAGGAAGCAGTCAGATTTGTTAAGAAATATAGACCAGACGTTTTAGTTTTAGATTTATTAATGCCAAAAATGAATGGTTTGGACGCTTTCAAGTTGATTATGGAAGAACACCCTACACCGACAGTGATTCTTTCAGCTATTAGCCCTAAAAATTTAGATTCTTCTATTCAAGCACTTTTAATGGGAGCTTTTGATTATATTGTTAAACCAGGCGGAATTGGAGCAAAAGATTTACCAAGATTTCGTGAAGAGTTACTAGCAAAAGTTTTATTAGCATCACAATCCCAGATTAAAAAAATTTTTCAGATTGAAAAAGATATTTCTCGAAAGAGTAAATCATTAAGGCAAGATATTGTAAATGGGATTTTTGATTTTGGCCAATATATAAATAAATTAACCCCAATTGAAGAAATTGAAGAAAAACCAGAAATTACATTTTATGATAAAGAGGAAATGAAGACAACTCTAAAAATAGAAGTTGAGAAAGTAAGTGAAGAAGTTATTCCCTCTAAAAGAGAACAGGAATTAAGTAAACCAAGTGCTATTAAAAGTGCTCAAAAACCAGTATCTACTATAAAAACTACCCAAAAACTTGAAACAAAAGAAATTCAAGTACCAGCAGAATCAACATTAAAAAAGAAAGTAATACCTGTTAAGACGATAAATAAATTACAAGATTACACTCCTGATCTCAAGCCAGTAAAAGATTTATTTCTATCGTCTAATGTCATTGTGATAGGAGCTAGCGTTGGAGGTCCGAGGACGATAACAACAATTCTAAAAGAAATCCCTCCATCTATACGAGCACCTATCTTAGTCGTTCAACATTTATCAGCACATTTTACTGAAGCATTTGCAGAGAATCTAAATTCTGAATGTAACTTATCAATAAAAGTTGCTAAAGACGGTGACCTCCTTCAGAACGGAATGGCTTATATAGCACCAGGTGATATGCACATGGAAATCTGTGTGAAAAATAGTAAACCATCGTTAAAATTATACAAAGGAAAACCAGTGAACTTTTGTATGCCCTCGATTGATGTTTTATTCTTTTCTTCTGCAAAGATTTATAGAAGTAGGACAATGGGAATCCTTTTAACAGGAATGGGGTCAGATGGGGTAAATGGGCTAGGTGTGATTCAAAAAGTAGGAGGAAAAACTATCGCCGAGTCAGAAGAGACGTGTATACTCTATGCTATGCCTAAACTTGCCGCTGAAAAAGGCTTGGCTGATTTTATTGTTCCAAATTACAATATCGCTGAGTTCATCCTTAAGTTTACTAAATGAAGCAAATTTGTACCTTAGGAATAAATTTAAAATACACTTTTTTACCAAGATAAACCTTTAGCGAATCGCAAATCTTGAACTATTCGCTGTGCTTCATGTTTTGGAACTTCTAAGTAAGCATAAAACTCATTTTGCCAGAAAGCTCTCCCAGACGTACTGTTACGTATATCTTCAGCAAATTTTATTGAATTTCTGACTGGTAATAAGATTTCTATAATTGCTTGGTATTCCTTATCTTGATCAATACTTTTTATTTTTGCTGAATGCTTTGAAAGGAGAGATAAAGTATTTTTTATATGATCCGGAGGGAGTTGTATAATTGTATGATATATTGGTTCTAATAATATTAATTCTGCATCATCTAAACTCTTTTTTATAGCTTCGTAGAATATGATAGATAATTCATTAAATAGATTTTCTTGCGGTACATTGTTGATAATTAAATCTTCGATGGTTATTTTCGTCTCTGTTAGCTTTTCACCGCATAAAGGACCATTTAAACGAATTGTATCTATTATTTCAAGAATAGTATTCTTGTACATCTCTTCTAACTCAAATTTTCCGTTATATATCACAATATTTAACTCATCATCACAAGTTAGAAGATTTTCAATTTCCTCATTGCTTAATAGAGTTTTTTCAGAAAGTATTTCTCTATATTGATCTAAAATCTTTAAGCTCTTAAAATCTATATTTTGAAAGAATCTAACACTTTTGGTATCTAATCTTTCAATTTTTAATGAAACTGAACTTTGATTATTATGGGAATGTGTGGTGATTAATGATGAACTGTAGTTACAAGATTCCTTGAAAACTGCTCTAGGTTCCGAAACAGAAATTTCTACTCCTCTTTTTCCAATTTCGTTGACAGTAACCTCAAGATGTAATGGACCCATTCCAGATAATAAAAATTCGCCATTCTCTTCGTGCACTTCAAATTTTAGATTTGGATCTTCTATTAATAAATTCTCAACAAGGATCTTCATTTTATCCAAATCTCTTAAATATTCGGGTTCAATTGAAACCGTAACCACTGGCGTTGTTACGTACTTTACATTTTCGAATGGCACCATATCGCCAATCTTATGTTTATCAATAATTGTTTCTCCGCTTTTTATCTTTTTAAATCCTTCAATTGCCACTATATTTCCAACAGGGATTTTTTCTACTTGTTCTCTTCTCTGTCCCATAAAAATCGATAATCTCTGAATTGTATCAAAATTGTTTTCTCTTAATTCTAACACTTCAGCTTTTTTTACACATGTTCCAGAGAATATTCTTCCTGTTGCAATTAACCCATGTTTATCTGCTTGAACTTTACTTAAACATACTATCAAAGGACCGTTAGGATCACAATTAATCATTGCTCTCCCGACTTCAGAATTAACATTACCATCCCAAATCTTTTCAATTCTATATTTTTGTGCTTCCATCGGATTTGGCAAATGATCAACAACCATTTCTAATATTGCTTTATGAATTGGAAAATATGTGGCTAAATCAGCATAAGATTCTTTTGTGTATGTTTCCTTCTTATACCTTGCTCTAATATCTTTAAACTTTAAATCTGCTTTCTCTAAAATATTTAATGTAAAACCCCATTTATGAAGGGCTGAACCAAAAGCGACGTTTCCTGCTAAAGGAGATACTTTCCATCTTTTATTGAAAGGATGTTCAGCATGGCGTTCGATAAGTGTATTAAACGATTTTATTATACGTATATATTTTTTCTTAATTTCCTCATCTGAGAGCTTTAATTCTCTGATTAAACGATCTACTTTATTGATAAAGAGTACTGGTTGAACACCATCTTGTAACGCTTGTTTAATTACTGTTTCCGATTGAGTTATAATTTCCTCAACCGCATCTACTACCACTACAACTCCATCAATTAACCTTAATGCACGGCTAACTTTCCCACTAAAATCTAAATGTCCAGGTGTATCAACTAAATTAATAAGAAAAGGTTCATGATCTTCTAGAGATTTTTCATAATATAGTGAGATGTTTGCTGACTTCATTGTGATCCCTCGTGCTTGTTCTTCTTCTAAATAATCTAAAGCTCGTGCTTCTCCCGCCAAATCGGGTGATAAAAAACCAGCTTCACTTAATAACGAATCTGAAAGTGTAGTCTTGCCGTGATCAATATGCCCGACCAATCCCACACATCTTATATTTTCTGTTTTTTCCATTAAATTTAGTATTTCCGAGATTTCTTTTCTACGAGGCATTTCCTTTTAAACTTGTTTTCTCAAATGATATTAAGGATTATAAATACTCTGATTAAAATTTTAGTATTTAAGATATAATTTGAAAAGACTTCAGAAAGGGGGAGGGAAATGATTTTTAGCTACTCAAGATCTTCGTCATATTATTATCAACTAAAAAGCTGAAATAATCCGTTGGGTCAGATAGCACATTAAAATCATTTCCCTTGATATAAATTGGTTCAACTAAAAATTGATTTCTCCATCTATTCGCACAGTTCTCCCATCGATATGCAATCTATTATCACAAAACAATTCGATTGCTTTAGGAAAAATTTTATGTTCCCATTCTAATATTCTACTTCCTAAAGTTTCTTCAGTATCAGTATCATAAACGGGTACACATTTTTGCATTATGATAGGGCCATGATCTGATTGAACGTCAACAAAATGAACAGTTGCTCCCGAAACTTTAACTCCATATTCTAAAGCATCCTTGTGTGCATGCATTCCTCTGAATGAAGGTAAAAGAGCGGGATGAATATTCATAACTTTACCATCAAAAGCATCGATAAAAACTTGACTGACTAGTCTCATATACCCTACCAGAACAATTAATGAACAACCATGCTGCTTGAAAGATTCTATCAATTTCAAATCAAATTCCTCTCGGGGAAGGTGGAGGAATTTATCTGATTCAATTAAAACATATGGTATACTATGATTTTTAGCACGTTCTATACAAAAAGCACCAGCCTTATTGCAAATTAAGAGTTTTACTTTTGCTTTATCCTTTAATATCCCGGTCTCCGTAGATTGAACAATTGCTTCAAAATTGCTGCCACTTCCGGATGCTATAGCACCAATTTTTAGTTTTCCCATAATTGATTATAATATTTTTAATCAAAAAAATATATCTTATTAAGGAAGAATTATCGTCATGGAAAAGAGAAGAATGCAGAATAATTTCAGTTTTCTGATAATGAAAATCTTTTTATTTGATTAATTTATATCTATCTTAGAAATTTAGAAATATTTCATTCTAAAAAGTATTGTAATTCTATTTATTCAAAAATAGAATTCGCAAATTATCAAAACATAACAACATACAAACAACTCTCAAGTATTATTATTACATCCATTTTATCCATAGTTTAAATAAAATTTTGAGTAGAGACTTTAAAAATAGATAATAAAACTAGTGAAAATAAATGTCCTTCGAAAGCGAATTAAAAAGAATTTATGATGAAATAGTTTCCAATCTCCCTCCAGAAATAACAGTTCAGAAAATAGAATTTGAAGGTCCTGAAATAGCAGTCTATTCTGAGAGTGCTGATGTACAAGCAGTTGAAAGCTCAACCGTTTTAAAGGATTTGGCAAAAACCATGCGAAAACGTGTAGTTTTTCGATGGAATGTAGATAAACGAAAAGATCCCGCAGAAACTGAAACTTACATAAGAAATCTTGTAAATGTTGATGCGGAAATTACCAATATTGAGTTTGACCACACTCGTGGTGAAGTTATAATTGAATCTGGTAAGCCTGGGCTTGTCATTGGGAAGAAAGGTGTAAATCTTAAAGATATTAGAGCAAACACTTTTTGGCAACCTAAAACGATTCGAACACCTCCACTTACTTCAAGAACAATTCTATTAATAAGAGGTATGTTGAAAAAAGAACGACAAACTCAAAAAGATATTTTATTACGAATCGGAAAAAGAATACATCGACCATCTCTTTTCAAAGATCTAAATATTCGATTAACGGCATTAGGAGGCTTTCGAGAAGTTGGTAGATCATGTATATTAATGCAAACTAGAGAAAGTAGTGTATTATTGGATTGTGGGTTAAATGTAGGGAGTCCTCATGATAGGTTTCCTTATTTTTATATTCCTGAATTTTCTGTGAGAGATCTAGATGCTGTAATCATTTCACATGCTCATTTAGATCATTGTGGTTTAGTCCCGTTTCTTTATAAATATGGATATAGAGGACCGGTCTATTCAACGTTACCTACACGCAATTTATCAACGATGTTACAATTGGATTTCATCCAAATATGTGAAAAAGAAGGCACACCACAACCCTATTCAAAAAGAGATGTTAAATCAACAGTTCTCCATACTATCCCACTTTCCTGGGGAAAAGTTACTGACATCGCACCTGATATTAAATTAACACTTCATAATTCTGGACATATCCTAGGCTCATCAATGGTACATTTACACTTTGGTAAAGGGGATTATAATTTTGTTTATTCAGGGGATTTTAAATATCAAAAAACTCGATTATTAGAAAAAGCAACTGTTAAATTTCCAAGAGTTGAAAGTTTGTTAATAGAATCAACCTATGGAGGACCTCAAGATCGAATTCCTAGCAGGCAAGATTCTGAAAAAGAACTAAAACAAATTCTGAACTCAACCCTCAAAAGAGGTGGAAAGGTTTTAATTCCTGTTCTCGCCGTGGGAAGAGCCCAAGAACTATTAATTGTCTTAGAAGAATATATTTCTAAGGGATTTATTGATAAAGTACCAATCTTTATTGATGGCTTAATTAGTGAAGCTACTGCCATCCATACTGCAAATCCTGATTTTCTTAGTAGTGACTTAAAAGAGAAAATATTGCACCAAGGTAAAAATCCATTTTTGAGCGATTTTTTTGAAACTGTTTCAGCTCAAGAAGAACGACTAAATATTATTAAGGGTGGACCGTGTATCATTTTGGCTACTAGCGGGATGTTAATAGGAGGTCCATCTGTTCAATATTTAAGAAAATTGGCTGAAGATTCAAAAAATTCTCTTATTTTCGTATCATATCAAGTTTCTGGTACGTTGGGGAATAGAATCCAAAAGGGATTTAGGGAATTCCAGTATGTCGATGCTAAGGGGAGAACACAGTTGATTAAGCATAATTTGAAAGTTTTTACTTTAGAGGGGTTTAGTGGACATAGTTCTAGATCACAAATTTCACAATTTTTAAGACGAATTCAACCACGACCTAAATTAATTATCGTTAATCATGGAGAGGAGTCAAAAGTGGTAAGCTTGTCAACAATGATTCACAAAAAGCTCAGGAAATCAACTAAAAGCCCGAAGAATTTAGAAACACTTTTTTTAAAGTGAACTGTATGCATCTGAATTGATTGAAATTATAGAAAAATAGATTAATTATAAAAATTTTTTTCTATTATTCATTTCATTAAAAGAAAAATTAATTTTTTTAGATAGCATTAATTTTTTTTCTCAAATAGTATTTAGTGGTAACTTTTGAATCAAGGAGATAATAAACGAAGAATCCGGGCCTTAACAATTTTAAGACGTACAGTACAGATTTTTGCATTTTTATTAGTAAATTATGTCATTATTGAAGCAATCTTCGCTATTAATTTATTGAGTTTAGATGGGCTGATAAAAATTCTTCCAATTTTAAACTCCCCTCGGAATCCAATTTCAAATGGAGCAGGGATCTTGGAATTCATTTTTTATTTCCTATTAGAAGGTTTTTTTCCTCTATTCCTAATTGGAGTACTTATTTTTGTGTTGCTTTTTACTGGGAGGTTTTTTTGCGGATGGATTTGCCCAATTGGAACAATTCAAGACGCATGTGCGTCAATTCCTACAAATAAAAAGAAAATAAAGCCCAGTACTCATAATTCACTGTTGAAGATTAAGTATGTAATAGTTATAATAATTATTATCATAGTTCTTCCATTAAGTATCACTAAAACAACTAACTTGAGTTTTTATTTGGATTATAGAGATAATTTAGGAGATTTAGGAAAAAAACCTATGGGGAATTTTTCTTTATCTGAATATATTTTTGTCTTTTTTCCGGAGATGATTAAAGAATTGTTTATCTCAAGGAGTATAGCCCCTCTATTTTCTAATCTTCTAGTATTTATTATTTTTGTTTTTTACTTGGTTGTCGTTGTTTTATCTGTGTGGTATCCACGAATATATTGTCGGTATCTTTGCCCATTTGGAGCGATAGCCTCAGCAGTTAGCGAATACTCCTTTTTAAAACTCTCCAGAAGCCCAGTGCGATGTGTGGGAAGAACTGAGTGTGGTATATGTGAGAAAGTTTGCCCCAAACAGATAAGAATACTTGACGAGTCTTTTGAGTTTTTTACCGGTAAAGGAGAGTGCAATCTTTGCTTGAAATGCAAGCAGGATTGCCCTTATGATGCCATAGATTTAAAATTTGGTTAGTTTAAATGGTTTTAGAAGAAAGATCTGGAATTTATTTAAGTAGTGAGTAATGTCTTTGATATCTTTTTTAAATCGAAAAACTATAAGTTTAATAAGACTAGAGAGTAAAATCTTAATAATACCCTATTTATTCTTAGACCATCAAATTTACTTTATTACCTTGAGGGTAAAAACATAGAATGGATAAAAAAACAATCGATCTCTTGCAGGATCGAATGAAACGAGATGTGAATGTTGGTATCCATGGAATAATGGATTCAGAAGCCACAAGGTATAAAAAAGAAGTAAATGTAATCAATGAAGATATTAGACCCTCATTTTTCAGAGATGTAGATAGAATCGTACACTCCAAAGCTTTTAGCAGATATATTGATAAGTCACAAGTATTTTTTAATATAAACAATGCTAATATCACTCATAGATCTCTACATGTAACCTTGGTTTCAAGAATTGCTCGGCAAATTGGGCGTGTATTAAGATTAAACACTGATTTAATTGAAGCTATCGCACTCGGTCATGATTTGGGCCACCCTCCATTCGGCCATCTTGGAGAACAACTTTTAGATGAAATTAGTAAGAAATATAATTTTGGCACATTTAGTCATAATGCTCAAGGAATTCGATGGCTCTCTTATCTTGAACAAAAATCTCCTCAAGATCCCGCTATGGGACTTAATCTAACTCTGCAGGTACTCGATGGGATTCTTTGTCATGATGGTGAAGTGAATGAACAAAAATTAAAGCCAGTTAAGAGAAATGGAAAATCTTGGGAAGATCATTATAGAGAATATGAGGACTGTTTCAATGAAAATCATATTAAGCGAATTCCTATGAGTTATGAAGGAATTGCTGTAAGAGTAGCGGACACAATATCTTACATTGGAAGAGATATCGAAGATGCAATATTGTTAAAACTCATAACTCGCAAGCAAATTCCCGAGGAATGTAAAAAAGTACTCGGCAATACCAACCCACAAATAATTAATACTCTCATAAATGATTTACTTAATTTTAGTTTAGATAATGATGTAATTGGCTATAGCAATGAAGTCTTCCTAGCATTAAAAAAACTTAAAGAGTTTAATTATTCAAATATCTATCATAGAAGAGATCGAGAATTTTTGGATACATTAAGATTCAGGTTTACATTAATATTTAAGAAATGTTTAAAAGATTTAGAAGAAAATAACTATAACTCTCCAATTTTTAACGATCATATTGAATATATTGATGATCCGAGCTATAATACTTATTTTAACCAACTTAAAAATAAGGATCGACTTCCATTAATCGTAAGGGATTATATCGCTGGAATGTCTGATAAATATTTTAACGATACCTATAGCAGAATTCAGAGTAAAAGTTAATTCACAGACTTTATTTAGTTAGTGGTAATATATTTAGATTTGTTATATTATACTTATATCACATTTGAATATTATTAAATAAGGTGGATTACACATAAGAGGAATCGTTGATAAAGTAATCACGTTTAGGGGTTTTTCTTCAGTTTCCCGAAATAAGGGTCGTTTCCATTAATTTCACGGGGTTTTTAAAAATTAGTTTTAATAAACTGATCGCTTTTTAATTCCCATCGATTGTGTAATCCAAGATATGATATAGATTATCAATATAAAAATCTATCTTAATTTTATTTATTAACAAATTAGCGTTTTTTTAATATGATGTTTAGTAAAGAAGAGTTCTTTAGGTATGATCATATTTAAATAGTTAATACATTATTTAACCTTTCCGTTTCGACATTATTTGTGTATTAATCACGTTAATTTCATGGTAATGCACGATTCCTCAAATTATTCGTGCTGCTCTCCTTTCTATCAATTTATTAAATAGGCTATCAACCTCGCTGAATCGCATTTTTAACAAAGAGTTTAAATCTTCAAAAAATAAGTATTATACATGGAAAAAAGAAAATCAAGATGATGTTCAAGTTGAAATTTGTGAATATTTGGATGAGGATTTTTAACCTGAGAATGTCCATTATGTGGTGGACAAGAAATCAATTATATGTTTAGATGGAACCTTTAAATCAGCAACCACAAAAAAATTTAAAAAGCAATTTTAAAAAGCAATAATTAAGGAAACTGTTCTGGTTCCCCGTCTTCGGTGAATCCTTTTTTTAGTTTGGCATAACAATCTGTACAATACCATTCCTTACGTACAGGGTTGTAGGTCATGTCTTTATCGGATTGAAAGCAGGCAGGGCAAAGCAGAATTGAAGCTCGTAATGGACGCTCAATCTCCCACCACTGATCGTTGAGTTCTTTAGCAGTTTTCTGAATATCCTTATTATCGTAATAATCATCAAATTTTCTAAGTCTTTGCTTCTCTGTCTGTATTTTCCCTTGGTATTCCCCGCATGCCTCTATTAGTAAGGATCTTATATTGTTCCTAATCCTTCTTAAATAAGGATCTTGTATCGATATTGTACGCTTTAACTTCATTATACTACAAATAATAAAACTTAAATAAAAAATTTATTAGGTATTAGAAAACAGAAGAGTCGTTGTCGTCTTGGCTTGAATCACTAGCAAAATTATGCTAAGAATGAAGTTTTAGCGGAAATTTCTGCGTATCTACTGATGAAGTCCTTCGATGAAAGCATAAACTTTAATTTCGCGTACTCCAACTGCTGGAGTAATAGAATTAAAGACACGTTCGAAATAGACGAGTTTGAAACCGATTTCAAAGCCATTACGCAATATTTAGCCAAATTTCAACCTCAAGAAAGAAAAAAAAGAAGGTGAGTGAAGTGAGTAAATTAATGGGACGTGGATGTAAAGCTCAGACCAGCACCACCGTATCAAAGCCAACCTTCAGTTTGGATGAGATGTATGACGAGAGTTATTCATTACAGCAAATCTACCACATTTTTTTAAGTTCTTTAGGTTTAAGTAAAGTTTTTTAGAAAAATTTGATAATAATCAATTATTCTAACTTAAATTTTAAATAAAAAAAAAAACTTTTAAAATCACATTTTAAAGCCCAGTGGTGTAGCGGTCAAGCATCGGGGGCCCTGAACCCCTAGACCACGGTTCGAATCCGTGCTGGGCTACTTTTATTCTTTATGAATCCAATGAGTAAATTGATTGAAATTGTTTTACTGGTGAAAACATCGATTGTATAATTATAAGGTAAAAATTTTAGTTTCCTTCTTCATAAGTTTTGGTATTATTGATTTTATCACAGGTTCTATGTGGTGGAGCTTAAAATTATGTTTTCAGGGTGATATTTTTCCACTTAGTTTATGGAATCCAATAAGATTACCTCCTATTACTTTTCTTCTTTTTAGTTTAACAATTTATTCTTGTGCTGAAATTCTTAAATTAGAGAACGATAAAGCTCTTAAAGTAGGTGCAGTTATCGCTATTTTGGATATTCTAAAGTTATATTTTGATACAGTGTTAATCTTTAATTTTAATATCAAGCCTTTTATTGGGTACTATTTAGAGATAATTTCTCTATTCGGTTTTTTAACCTTAATTGTTGTTCTATTTAAATATAGAGATGCTCTATGGATACCTGTGGATGACCAAAAATGACCTCACTTGAAGAAGAAATGGCAAGGGATGGGATAATACCCAAGAAAAGATCATATAGTTCTAATTAAATATTATTCAATAAATTGAAGGCTTAAAGTTTCTTTTAAGTTAACCAGTTCGTTTTATAACATGATATCCGAACTTAGATTTCACTGGTTGAGAAATTTCATTAATTTTTAGTTTAGTACACGCACTCCAGAATTCAGGAACCATATCTCCTTTAGCGAATTCCCCAAGATTGCCTCCTTTTTTCTTACTTGGGCCTGTTGAATATTGTCTCGCCATCTGTTCAAAATTTTCACCAGCACGTAAATCTTCATATATCTCTTGAGCTCTGCCAAACTTTTCTACCAAAATATGACTTGCCTTTATCTTTCCACCACGGATTGGAGCTCCTCCCTTTCTTGAATCTCCGCTCTTAGGTGGTTTTCCTTTACTTTGAAATCCTTTTCCATACTTATTTTTTCCCATCGATAATACCCAAAATCGAATATGTTAAATTAAGTATAAATATAGAACTTCAGGGAGATCATGAATATAATATATGTTTTAATTAATTATTAAATACCTGAAATTTTTAATATCTTCAATTCTGTTTATATCAACAACAAGTTTTTGGAAATCTGCGAGACTTCCGTCAAAAACCATAAAAGCAATGAAATTTTCATTTACAAAATTTTGGTTTTTACTAATAATTTGGGCTTTATATTCACTCTCGATTCTATTTAACTTTTTTTGTATCCTGTAATCATTGGGAGCAACAATAATGATATTGCCAATAATATTTTTAGTTATTGGGATGAAATCGCTTGAAGTATCAACAGTAGGGGACGCATCCATAGTAGACATTAATCGTAATAACGCATCCCTAACGATTTTTGATTTATTTTCATATTGGTTTTTAGAAACAAGCTTATTAATAAATTTCCTAAGGCTCTCATTAATACTTATCGATATAATTGGCATTTTAAAGACTCCTTTATTTTGATAATATCCTTTCTAATATTTATTATTATAGTTACTAAAATTTATAAACTTATTTTAGGATTTTCGATTATAATTTAATAGCTCGAGCTATTACGTTTTTAAAATTCTCCAAATCATTTGTCAATTTGTCAGCCTGCTCATCCGAAATCTTATCATCTTTTCCGTATTTGTTCAGTTCAGTGAGCCAATACTCCATTCTTCCTAAAATTGCTTCTTTCTCCCCAATTATTTTTCGGACACGAACAAATGTATCATGTAATTTTATTCGTATATTTTGCGCTTTCCATCTAAGCATAGCATAATCTGACATTTCTGCAATATTCTGTGTAATTGCCATGATATCAATTGTTTTTTCGCGTTCATCGCTTTTTATTTTCCGAATTAAATTAATTTCTTCAAAGAGCATCTCAATTACCTTCGCCAAGAATCCAGTCAACTGACCCATGTTTGCTGTCCAAACTCTCACTTCTAATGATTGACCAGCCTCAGAAACATACACCCTTGTAATAACTCTCCCTCCATGAACCTTTTCTTCACTACAATACCAACTCTCCGCTTCATAAAGCCCTTTAGCATTATGATCTTCGTGAGAAGTTACAATACTTACTTCAAAACGTTTAATTGTTCTGTTTGCTGCTCGATAAGCAAGTCTAGGATCTAAATCTGCTATTAAAAAAGCACGAGCATCATTAGGTAAATCTTGAATAGCAATTTGTACATCCTCGATTGTCGATAGACATGACACTACTAGAGGACATATAATCTGAACTTCTTTTTTTCTTATATGCACAGTCTTTTTAGTTCCATCTGCAGTTTTATAAATGACTGTACCGCCAATATTTGATAAACCACACTCTTTTGGCTCCAAATAAAAATCAACGCCCCTAGAATTTTTAGCCTCAATAAAAGGTATATTAATCAGTGGACTCTCTGCTTTATAGCTACCAGGAATATCTAAAATAACTTTCACTGAATTTATTGCCATATCACTCTTATTCCTAACAGCCACTTTAAAGTGTAATTGTCCACCAACAAAATCGTACTCACGCACCACTTCAATCTTACCTCCATCGGAGGGTTGTTTCACTGGTTGTTTTGTTGGGCGTGTTGAACTTACAGCATAAGCGACAAATAATCTTTTTTGCATATCTATATAACCATCAATATCACCACGAGCAATAATCTGTGCTAGATTTTCTTCTATACTAGATTCAGTTACACCTAGTCTATTTGAAAGCTCTCTCAGTGGCATCGTTCTGTAGGCTCTGGCAAATTCCTGTATTTTTTTTTCGAGGTATTTATTGGTCATGAACTCTCTTCTTTGAGTAAACAATCCCTTTATAGAGCCTATTTTTATTAATTCATGCAAACTTTTTCGAGCTAATTCAACTGCAATTTTTAATTTGGTTGCGAGTTTAGAAAGTTCAAATAAGCCTGTTTCTTTAGAATATTTCTTAATTTCTTTATAAATTTGACCAGAAGTAATAATTTCGTTTCCTCGATCTGCGAAAAAACCATTTACTGCTTTTGCTCTCATTAGATTAACACAAAAAGTCTTCGTTAATTCTTTGGGGATGTTAAACTTGTTAGCGAGATCCTTTAGAGTTTTTCTTCCTTTACTCTTGATTTCTTTAATCAAGTTATCCATAATATACTGTTGAGTATAGTATGTTTTTTTATCTAGTGAAAAGGATCCTTTTATTTGAAATTGGCTTATTAACTTGTAAATCACCTTAATAGCGATATCAGAGCTCATATCAAGCATTATTCCAAGATCGTCTACTTTAATTATTCCCTCATCTTGTATTTTATTAAGTATATCTTCCCGAACTTCATTAGAGATATAATAAAACAGCTGGTTTTTTTTGTCAATTATTCCATAGATTCGCTCTTCTTCCATGTATTTCTTTATAAATTTAATCATATGTTCCGCAGATAAATTGAAAGAATTCAAAATGGTTGAAAAGTTGGTTAAAGGTGCCCTCTTTAGTAAATCCATAAAACAGTTAGGACACACCTCCTTTCCGATAATATGTCTTAATTTTTTATTACATAATGATAATTTATTTCCTCTTATGAGATTATATCTTAAAGCCTCTCTTGCAAGCTTTTCTCTGGAGGGAAAAAATAATCCTGGCGTTTTCAAATATGAATTCCAGGCTTCCGGACATTTTAGATTAGTACATTCCAGATAATATTGTCCTGAAGATAATCTTTCTAAGCGTAAAAGATGTTGGCATTCGGGACATACGCTATTTCCTACAACTGTACATTTATAATTGCGTTCAACAGCCTTTACTTTAGAATAAGCTAGATTATGTTTTCGGCATTCGTGTATCTCAGTTGTAGCCATATGATTAATACAAAAACTTGATTTACACTTCTCGCAAGTAAAATCGATATTTTGACTTTCACAAAATAAACAATTCATTATTCTAAATCCCTCTAAACATTTTGAACACTATACTAATATAATAAAATTATAACTTAAAATATTTATAGACTTTATAGAGTCCAATTATATATATATAATTTTAATACCATAATCTAAAGATTTTTAACCTTACTATTATCATACATAAAAACTAATCTACTTAAATCATATTCCTACTTGAGGGAAGACATGAATCCCAAGAATAGAGAGAATCATAACTAAACTATTAAATAAGATTATTATTATAATCATCATAATTAAAATCCAGTTTCTTTTAGAATCTTTAGCATGGATAATTTGAGCTGTACCATGTTTTGCCAAAGCCAAGGGGAATAATCCTATAAATGTGCCTAGTGAAAAATAGAATACTGTGAAAATTCCATCAATAAAACCAAAACCTCCCCTTAAAGAATATTGCAAACATTGAGTGAATATCATCAATTCAAAAATGCATGGAGCAAATCCGGCTAAAATTCCAAATAAATATGGAGTTCTTTTCTTTTCCCAATTTAATTGAGGTATTTCATCTTTATGTTTTGAATGTGGATAATAACCTCTCCTAATTATATAGAATAACAAGATAAATCCTGCGATCATGGATCCAACTGCCCCATAAAAATTAATGGTATGTGGATCAGGAATAATTCCAGGAAGCAAAATTTGTGGAATAAAACTAATAAGAATTGTTCCTGTAGCAATTATTAAATTTGCACACATCAATCCAAATCCATATAAAATTAAGGTGAAAAGACTTCTTGCAGGTGTTTTCGAAATTCCAAATGACCAAAAAAAGAAAATAGCTTTATCTTCACATGGAAGTGCGGTGTGAAGAATACCTAAAAGAAAAGCAGGAGCGAACACTACTAATAATGGAGGAATATAGAATGCTTCTAACATTTTCAAAAAGGATTTGATTTTGTTATTTTTTTTAATTTTGGATCTTTAGTTTATATAATCCTAATCATCATATTTAGTATTTTTGAATTATTAAAAAGAAGAAATTTCTTTAATAAAATGATATGTTAAAACTTAATTCGAAATCGTAGAACTCCTTTTTATTTTACGTATTCTCTTTCAATAGATTTTTACTAACCCCATAAAATGTCAAAATAAGGAAGATAGTACTTACAAAGTTAAAAGGGAAAAAAGCTTGTAAAAGAAACCAAATACCCATAAATACTAAATCACAAAAACTCAAAAATATAAAACTTGGCTTAATATATTTCTTTACTATATCAGAATTTCGGGGTAAAAGAAAAATAAGTATTATAAGCATAGGAGTTAGTATGAGAAGATGATGAGGCCAAGAATCAAAATATACGAGCAACATAATTAATATCCCAAAAATATACCCATAGACGATGGAATTTTCTGACGTTCGTCTAAACATATAAATAGCAAAACTTAAGATCCCAAAAAAGAGAAAAAGAATCATAAGAATTAAGAGCGGATTATATGTAATGTTATAAAAAATACAGAAGTTGACGATTAACTTGGATAAACTAAATGAATGATTTAAGATAATGGGTTCAGAACCTGTAAAATTAATCGATAAAAATCCCTCAAATAATTGCGGATAGGGTACGAAAATGAATAGATTTAATAATAGTGGAACTAATGCTCCTACTATTTTAATTGTGCTTCTAAAAGGAGAGAGAACGAATTTTTTTGACTTCCAATTAAAATTAATTATTAATAAGAAGGGTATCATAAAAATTGTAACTGGTTTAATTATTATACTGAGACCAAGTATTACACTCGCAACGAACTCCCATTTTATGCTCTCAAATTTAAGAAAAAGAAAGAGTGATAATAAAACCAAAAATGTAATATATAAATTGATTTGACCTAAGATATAATTAAACAAGTTAGGAAGGGATAGTAAAAACAAACATATGTATAAGATAACTCTGTTTTCCTCCTTTTCATGACCCTCTCCTTTGATTAATATAATTATTTTGTAAAGTAGTATGGAGATTAGCAGATTAAGTATTAAATTTAGAAGGTTAAATAAAATCAGACCCAATTCGAATCCCAATAGGTAAAATGGCACAAAAAAAATAGCCGATATTGGAAAATACCTAAAAGGCCATAAATAATCTGCACTATAAAGGTTGTTAATATCCGTAGTGAAAACTTTCCCTACTTCGTAATAAACCAAGAAATCGTTTCTTTCTCTAAATACAGAAAGAGTCAATATCACTGAAATTACAAAATAAAGTAAATGAAAAATTACCGTATAACGAAAGATGTTATACTCCCAGAGTTCCCTAATTCTAATTTTTATTTTTGTGAAATTATTTCTTAATTTCATTTTTTTTTAAATTTTTTTATGATTGAACTTGTGTTCTTCTTTTTTTATATACGTAAATTACTATACCGATAAAGAAAATGACTGTTAAGCTAACTAAAGAGGGGATAACATATAATGGTAAAAAATCAAGTGAAATATCAATAATTACTACATTCCCTTTAGTGTATAGTTTGTAGGAATCCAGGATTCCTTGATCGCTATAAATAGCTATAATATATATGTCTTTAGTAGGCAAATTAGATGTAATAGCATTTTTAGGGATTTCTACATTAAGAGTTGGTAATACTCTATTATCAACATCGTACCATTTAATTAAATTCAAACCTCCCAAGTACTCTCCAACAGGAGTAGGAAACCAAAAAGGCACTAAAGAAGAATAATCTGAAAAATTCAACTCGTCGTCGGAATAATTATCTGGGTTGGTAAAATATACAATCTGAGATGTATTATCTTTTATTCCCCAATTTTTCTTCTTGCTCCAATCCCAAGTGTCAATGTTAATACTAATAAATGTTTCATTGATAACTACATTGCTTACTTCCCATTTCATTTTCTTTCCTGTACTCAGATTTTTGAAGTCTCCAAAATTATCCCATAAACTTCCAAATATAGCATTCATTTCTAATTCATTACAAACATTGCATTTCCATACGAAATTTTGATTTTGCTTAACTCCTGTGCTGTACCCTAGTGCGCTTACATTATGTAGATTGTTAATTATTAATGACATCAGTAAGAGAAGTGAGGCATAAAAAGCTTTTCTTTTCAATTTCTTAAACCCCCTCCTTATCTCTATTTTCCTTTTTCATTAAGGAGTATTTGACAATTGCATAAAAAGCTAATATAAGAAAAAATGTCCCTTCAAAATTATAAGGAAATAATGGATAAATAAGATACCATATTCCAATGAAAGCAAGATCCACAAAACTAAAGAAAAACAAACTTAATTTAATAGGGACGGTAAAATCTGAATGTCGGGATAAATTAAAAATAATGATAATCAAGATCGGTGTTAAATTAAGTAAATGATGATCCCAAGAGTCAAAATAAACAAGCAACATAATAATTATACCAAGAGCATAACCATATATGATTGAGTTATTTTCAAATCTTCCGAATATGAAGCTTAAAAAACCAAGACTTCCTACAATGACAGTAACAGCAATCAAAATAATGGTTTGATTAAAAGAAATATTAAAAAAATAACAAAAATTCGTAATTAACTTAGTCATACTAAAGGAAAAATTCAAGGCAATTGGATTACTTCCAGTAAAATTTGTGTCTAAAAAACCCTCCCATAAAGAAGGATATATTAAAAATATTATAAAATTTAATAAAATAGGGAGTATCACACCAAACAATCTTATTCCACTCATAAAAAAATCGAAGTTCAACTTCCTTTTTTCTAGATCAAAATTTAGAATAACAATAAATGGAATTAAGAATATTGCAGTTGGTTTTATTATAATACTTATACCAAGAATTATACTCCCTATAAACTGCCACTTAAGTTCTTTATATCTTAGGAATATGTAAAGAGATAATAAAAGGAACAACGTAATGTATAAATTTATTTGGCCATAAATATAATTAAGCACATGAGGTAAACCCATTAAATATATACATACATATAATATAACCCTTTTATCATCAGTTTCATGATCCCTATTTCTCATTAAGATAATTACTTTGTAAAGAATAATAGAAATCAAAATATTTAGGATAAAATTAAAAATAGTAAAAACTATAAATGCTAAATCAAAACTTAAGATTGAGAATGGTAAAAAGAAGAGTGCTGATAAAGGTAAATATCTAAAATCCCACAAGTAATTCGATTGATTATATAAGTTTTCAATATCATTAAGGAAAATATCTCCTACATTATAAAAGATAATGAAATCATTTTTCTCTCTATATAATAAGAAAAATAATACGATTGAAAGGATAAAATAAAATATTTGAAGAATTACAGCATAACGAAATATTTTTTGCTCCCAAAGATATTTTAATCTTATCTTTATTTTTGAACCTAAATTCATTGAATTGTAAGGTAATTTTGTTTTAATATTAAATTCTTAATTTTATTTATTTTATTAAATTTTTTAAATATTTCACATAATAAGTGAAGATGTAAGAAAATTTACAGCCTTTTTTAGAAATCATACCATTAATTAATATAGGTAGAATGAAAAATTTACCTTTTGAATTTTAGTTATCTTTAGATAAAAAAGATAAATATTTAGAGTATATTTGTTATCTTAATTAAAATTTGAAAATGAAACTCGAATGTCAATAATTAAATCTAACAATAAAAAACCTTTTTTCGGTGTTATTGTTGGAAATAGAGATGTATTTCCTAGCCTTCTTGCAGAAGAAGGACGAAAAGAAGTAATCAGTGTTTTAAAAGATTTGGGATATGAATACATTATTTTGAATGAAACAGATACTAAATTTGGAGTTGTAGAATCTTTCGAAGATGCAAAGAAATGTGCTGAGTTATTTAAAAAGGATAGAGATTCAATAATAGGTATCATTATTGTGATGCCGAATTTTTCTGATGAAAAGGGAATCGTAAACACTCTTAAATTAGCAAATCTTAACGTTCCCGTTTTACTTCAGGCATCTTCTGATGAACTTGATAAAATGGATAGATCAAATCGAAGAGATGCGTTTTGTGGTAAGATCTCTGTTTCAAGTGTATTGTATCAACATGGAATTCCATTTACGCTGACAAAACACCACGTTTGCTCAATTAAATCAAATTTTTTCAGGGAAGATCTCAAACGATTTGAAAAAATATGTAAAATTGTGAAGAAACTTAAAAATGCTAGATTGGGGCAAATCGGAACAAGACCAAATGCTTTTGAAACTGTTAGATATAGCGAAAAAATCTTAGAATTTAACGGGATCAGTATAGAACCTATTGATTTATCTGAGATTTTGAGTCATATTAATAATTTGCGGACTGAGGACCCCAAAGTACAAAAGAAGATTGAATTCATAAAGAACTATACGAGTACTACAACAATTCCAGAAGAACCTCTAATTAAATTAGCAAAATTAGCAGTTGTAATTGAAGCTTGGGTGAGGGAAAACGAATTGGATGGATTTGCCTTTCAATGCTGGCCTTCCATTCAAGATAATTTCGGAATTGTACCTTGCGCAGCATTAAGCATGTTTAGTGAAGGTTTAGTTCCAGCTGCTTGCGAAGTTGATATTTCAGGGCTTATTGCAATGTTAATACTGCAAGTAGCATCAGAGACTCCTTCTGCTATCCTAGATTGGAATAATAATTACGGTGATGATCCAAATAAAATGGTATTATTTCATTGCAGCAACCTTCCTAAATCGTTCTTTCAAGACACAATAATGACAATTCATCCCATCATATCAGATCAAAAAGGCGGAGATGTAAGTTTTGGTGCAATTCAAGGGCGTATTAAAAATAAGCCATGCACATTACTCCGAATTGATACTGATGATTTGTACGGAGAGATAAAGGGAATAATAGTAGAAGGGAATTACACGGATGATCCTTTAGAAACATTTGGAGGGTTTGGAGTTGTAGAAATTCCAAATTTACAAGAGTTATTAAGGAATTTATGTATTGGTGGTTTTAATCACCATGTAGCTGCAACCCTGAATGAAGTTGGAGAAATTGTGTATCATGCTTTAACTAATTATTTAGGATATAATATAGAATTTCATAATAAAGAAGTTTGATGCTACTTTTTTCTTTTTATTATAAGATCTTTTTGAAAAAAACCTGTTTCAATTAATTCTCTTTTATTTTTATCAGATTCAATTAGAATTTCGAACGGATTAGTTATTTTATTAATTTGTTGGTATTGTAAAATTCTTTTTCTTGTCAAATATATGGAATATTCAGAAATATCGCAACCTATCCACTTTCTCTTCAATTTTTCTGCAATTAACAGAGTTGTTCCAGAACCACAAAAAAAGTCAGCTACTAAGTCTCCTTCATTAGAACCTATTTTAATAATTCTTTCAAGCAGATGGTGATGTTTTTGGGTAGGAAACCCAGAATATTCTTTCGAAGCAGGCTGTAAACAAGGAATTCGCCATACATTGTCCATCTTTTTGTCAGTAACAATTCTGTATATTACATGTCCGTTCTCATCTTTCGCATTTTTTAAAACGCCATTTACCATCTTTCTCTTTAATTGTTTTATGGGTTTTTCTCGGGGAATCCTTATTTGATTGAAGGTATATTTATTTGATTTTGAATAGACTAAAATAGTATCATGAGCTCTAGGCAGATTTTTCTTTCCCGCAGAATATTTGTTATAATAGTACCAAATTATATTATTCACAAACTTGTTTGATCCAAAAATTTCATCAAGGATGAGTCTCAAATAATGATTCGCATGCCAATCTGAATGAATAAATAATAGTCCCTTTTTTGATAATAGTTTTCGAAATAAAATTATTCTCTCATAAAGCATTTGTAAATACAAATCAAGATCTTTATCCCAATGATCATAATATGCTACTGTATTATAGCTGGTTTGCTTTTCTTCAACTTTGATCTTATAATTAGTACCTGAGAAAAAGGGGGGGTCTATATAAATCAAATCTATTTTTTCTTCAAATTCATTTAACAATTGATACAAAACAAATAAATTTTCGCCCCAAAATAACTTATTCTTCCACCCATTAATCTCTTGTTTATAAACGATTTCATCATTTTTAGAAATTGGAGGAAGAAAAAAAGGTTTAAAAAACTCTGAATAGCATTTTTTTAACTCTTCTATATTAGAGATTTTATCTGATTTATCTTTCCAGGTTAAATTAACCATTCTATTTGTGAAAAGAAATTGATTAAATTATTCTAATTTTAAAAGTAATTCGTCAAATTCTCTGTCACTTAAGAAACCCTTGCGTACCATAATATCTTTAATTTCTTCAATAAGTTCAGGAGCACCCTTAGCTTCTGAGAGTGTTTCTTTGAGATTTTCCTCAATAGATTTAACCTTTAGAGAAAGATTACTGATTTCTTGCGCTTTATCATCTCTATCTTCTTTTAGATTCTCAATTTCAATATATTTATCTGAAAGAGTCGTTTTTAATTCCTTTTTAAGACTTTCGTTTTCATTTTCTTTTTGGTTTAATTCATTTTTGAGATCTTCCTTTTCCGTCCCTAACTTGGAAATGATTTCATTTTTATCTTTTTCAACATTTTCAACCTTTTTATTTGCTTCGTTTAATTGACTCTCTAATTCTGAGATTTTTGACGTCGATTCAGAGAATTTGTTTTCTAAATCTGATTTTACGGTCTTAACTTTATTGATCTCAGCCTCAGCATAAAGTAATTCTTCTTTTACTCTCTCAAAACTCTTTTTTAAAGTCGTGAGTGTCTCGTTATAACTTTCCACTTTCTTCTCAGATTCAATTAAGTTTTCTTTTACCGTTTTTAATTCATTGATCGTTTTCTCAAGATTTTTAGTCTTTTGAGCTAATTGTTTTTCTAAATCATTAACTTTAGATCTAAGATCTAGTAATATCTTTCCCTCAACAGACAGCTTTTTTTCAGGTCTTTCTTCTGCTTTTGCCCAATCTATACTAATAATTTCTTCACCTTTTTCTATTTGTATATTTTTATTTAAATTTTGCTCTATATTTATTTTCTTAAAATTTATTGCATATAAATTTTACATTAAGAATTAACTAGTTTCCAAACCATACAAATTCTTTATTTTTCCTAATCTTCAAGTAATTCTTCCAATTCTTTATCTGTCAACCATCCTTTAACTTGAATTGAGCTTTTTATTTGAGAGAGTATTTCAGCTGCTCTTATAGCTTTAGATGTTTGTAATTCAAAAGTGGTATATTTTTTAATTTGTTCGTATGTTTTATTCATTTCTTTTTTCAATTCTTCTTTCAAAAACTCTATATCTTTATCTCGATTATTTATTTCATTTTTATATCCCTTAATTTCTTCGTCTTTTTTTAGTAGCTCCTTAACTTTATCTAACATATCCTGTTCTTTATTTTGGATATTTATTTCTTTAATTAAGATTTTACGTTCCATTTCTTCAGAGTTTCTTACATTTACACTGAGTTGTTTTTCAAGGTTTGTAATTTTTGCTACAGCTTCAGTAAGTTTCTTATTTAATTCTGATTTTACTGCTCTTAATTTAGTTACCTCTATATCTGTATGAAGTTTTTGTTCCTTCACTTTATCTAGTGACTTTCTCGCAGATGATCTTCTCTCAGTTAACACCGTTAAACTTATTTCTCTTCCTGTTAACTTATCTTTTGTTATTTTCCATTCATTTGTTATTCTGTCTAATTCTTCCTGCTTTTTTATTAATTCCTGGTCAAGCTCGTTTATCTTATTTCTTAGTTCTAATAAGTGTTTTCCTTCTATGGATAACTTTTTATCCGGTCTTTCTTCAGCTTTAGTCCAATCAATACTCACCATTTTCACCTTATTAACAATAATGTTTTCACTATAAGAGTTATCATCTAAATCTTCATTCAGATAACAAGCAATATTAATTTTTTATAAATATTAATTATATCAGTTAAAAAAAATATTGAATCCTTAAAATATAATCAGTTTTAAGAATTAAATGGTTAAAATTTCTATAGGAACTGCAGGTTGGGACTATAAAGATTGGATTGGCACTTTTTATCCAAAAAAATTGGAGAAATCCCAACACTTAGAATATTTTTCTAAATACTTTGATGTAGTTGAGATCAACTCCACTTTTTATAATCTCCCAACAAGTAGTATGGTTGAAAACTGGTATAATCGCGTTCCGCAAAATTTCCGTTTTATTGTTAAAGTATGGCAGAGGATTTCGCATAATTTAAATGATCCAAATTTGTATTCCTTCATACTTGACTTTTTTTCTAGGATTAAGCCACTAGCGAACAAAATTTCTGGGCTTTTGATACAATTTCCACCTTGGTTTAAATGTTCAGAAAACCATTTAAGTCAATTAATAATTTTGCTTAAAGAAATACCGGCAGAATATCGATATTTTATTGAGTTACGTGATGATTCATGGTTTAATCCTGAAATTCTTAAAAGATTCATAGATGGCGATAGAATAGTACTCGGAACTACATATAAACCCCATTTAGAACCATTCTACTGGCAAAACCAGAATTTCTATTATATTAGACTTATCGGTGATAGAGAGCTCACAGTATTCAACCGGATTCAAAGAGATCAAAAGGAAGCATTAAAAAACCTCTATAAAAATGTTCAATCTTTGATGAACAAACCTAGTATATATGAAATCTTTATTATTGTAAATAATCATTTCCAAGGCGCTGCTCCTGAAAGCGTCGTTAATTTAAAACAGAAATATGGCTTAAAATTTCAGAATTTTAGAACCCAAAAAAGTTTAATTGAATACTTAAAATAATATTAATAACTCTTAGTTATACTTTTTAGCTTCATTTGGGTATTTTTAAATCAAACGATTGAACCCGAAAATTTAAATATATTTGGTTTAACTATTTTTTTATGGATATGATAGATAATTTAAAGAAATTAGGTAAAAATTGGCGGCTTTTAGCCTTAGTAATTTGGTTGATGGTTGGTACCGCGATAATACCTTATCCTAATCCTATAGTAAATATAATTGGGATTTTGATATTCCTTCCATTTTTAGCATTTTTAATGTTTTTATTCTTACTCTCTCTAGTTTCAAAAAGAAATATCTTTGAATATCCTCCATGGAAGATTATATTATTCTTGCTAATATCTCTACCAATAATGCTTTTGCTTTCAATACTTTTAATAGCTTTATTGGCTATTTCAATCATTACATATTTCTTCTTTACTTCATGGTTTATCCTTTATGGAAGTCATTTAGTTGGAAAACGAGTAGATAGTCGTTTGATAAAAATGCCAAAAGGTGGATCATTCCTAAGATTTATTGTATTTTTCGGAGGTTTAGTAGTTTCTCTATTGTTATTATTTTTCTTTCTTATAGGACCAATTTTATATGATTTTTCGGTAATATTGGAGACACCTGTAGTTTTTCCGTGGTATCTTAATGGTATCTATATCCTTGTTGGAGGCATCATTATTGGACTCGCAATTGTGAGCATTATTTATATGTTTAAGAAAAGTTTTCCAGGATGGTTTGGACTTTTTGCGATACTTGTTTCATTTTATACTTTGTTTTTAGTTTTAAAAATCTATCTCGGAGGAGTTGATACTAAACCAGAAGAGATCGGCTCGATATGGACTTATATTGGAATGATTATTCCAGATCTTTTTATCATTTTTTACTCATTAAGTACTCTCATGGGTTCTCAGGCAGAGTTATTAAGTAAAAGATTCAAAAGATTCGGACTTGATACTGTAATAATTTGGTTAATTCTCTCAAAAGTAACATATGAATTTATTCACTACTTTCCCTATGATCTCTTAGCAAATATTCCATTGATTAATATATTAAGTACGGTAGATAATCTTAATAATCTTGTTAACGACATAAAGAACGTTGCCGTTTTAATATTCTTTATTGCGTTATTAGTAATCATTGGGATATATGAGATTCATAAATATCATAAAAACAGAGTAACTGAAAAAGATGAAGGGGAAGAAAGGGAAGAATTTATTTCACCTGAACCCCAAGCAATCATAGAAGAAATTGATACTACCGAAGAAGTGAGAACTCAAGAAGAACTAATACCAGACGAAGAAAACAGTACTTCAGAAGATAATGAGATATCTGATTCTAATGATGATATCAATGATAGTATCAATGAATAAAATTTGATGATATGAACAATTCTAAAACTTACGGATTTTATTTCTAGGATTTTGTTATACTCCAGTAAATCAAAAATTCTATATAGATTAATAGTTTAATAATTAGGTTTATTAAACATTTTATCAAAAAATGTCATACTTAATTTCTAAAAGGTGTTTATTATGAGTAATCTAGGAACTGATTTTGAGGAACTATTTCTCGGAAAATTTGAGAAGCTGGCTTTAAAAGTTGAGCAACTCACCAACGAAATCTCTAAAATGAAGTTAAAATTAGATAAAAATTATAAGATCAATAGGACTTTTGGGCTTAAAACTTTACGAACTTCAGAACCCTTAGAATTTGCTAAAGATGTTTTTGGTATTGGGAGTCCTACTAAAAGGTATCTCCTTTCATTAAGATCAATTACTGAAGAATGGAAGGGTAGAAAAAACGATATTTTGATTACAATAAGACAACAGGAAAAGGAAACTCAAGTGGATTTAAAAGCTCTTGGTATAAGAATCCCTATAAATGATACAAAAAATTTACGTACATTGGCTAAACAAATCATCTCTCTCTTATATATTTCTTGTGAACTACGCGGTGTTCCTATCAATGAAATTTTAAGAGAAATATTAACAGAAATAAATGATGGTTCAAAAAAGATGATTCAAGAAATTAAGACAAAAATGATCTTTCATTAATCTCTCATAAAGTACTATTTATTTACCTCCTAACTCATATGAAACTCACAAACATATGTTGAAAATACTTCGTGAAACAACCCTTTCAAAATATAAAAAGTATAGATTTATATTCTTGAAATGAATCTAGGATCTTA
>JAHLWT010000181.1 GCA_019057775.1 Promethearchaeota archaeon | reverse complement strand
CTGTATAAAAATCTTCTTTATAACCTTTCTTTCGGGCTTCATACATAATCTTCTTTGCCGGAAAAATACGGGATGAACCTTCACCAGTAATAAATATCCTTTCTTTTTTTACTTCTTCCTCATAAGATAATATCTTTCTAACATCAAGACGCTTAATTATTTCACCTGTCTCTAACATCTCTTTGATCAAAAAAAATTTATTATATTTATTGTCCTGTAAATTCATCTATAATCTCCTATTACTAAATAACGATTATTTATTTTTTATAAAATTTAATTCACTATAGCTGGGGAGTTCTTCAACTAATGGTTTGATGTATTTTATATATTCGTCAGTTACAAAATTTCCTTGAGCATTTATATATTTATCATCCATCGGTTTTATATGTAAAGCAACTTCATCAAGAGAAACAGTTTTTAATTCAACTTTGTAGGGAGAAGAACTGACTCGATGGATTGAAATCATAATGCCTGAAGCGCCTTCTTCAGCTAATTGTATAGCCTTCACTCCACAATCATACGCTTCTTGAAAGTCAACCCTACTTGCTCTATCTATAGCACACATAGAAAGAGATTCGGTTATTTGAAATTCCCCTCTATATTTGGTTTCTTGGTTAATTATTTTATGTAAATTTAATGCTGCACTCCCCCCACCCATTGCACCAAATTCAATATTGGAAAAATTATCCTGTACCTGGAGGCTTGCCACAGGAGTCCCGTCCTTCCAAAGGATACCTTCACCACATATTATAGAGACCCATCCATTTTTTTTAATACATTCTGTAACATCCGATATAAATCTTTTTCTGGATAAAGGTCTTTCAGGTATATAAATAAGATGAGGAGCATCGGACTCTCTTTTTTTAGCCAATGCTGCTGACGCAGCCAGCCATCCGGTATCTCTGCCAACAGTTTGCAAAATAACATATTTATCAACTTGCTGCATATCTCGTGCAAGTTGGCCAGCTTGCTGGACTGAAAGACAAACATATCTCGCCGCAGAGGGAAATCCTGGTGCATGGTCAGTCCCGCAAAGATCATTATCCACTGTCTTAGGAATTCCAATTCCATTTAATTTATAATTATTTTCGCTGCAGTATTTTTCTATTCTCCGAATAGTATCCATTGAACCATTGCCACCAATAAGAAAAAAATAACGGATATCATACTTTTTAAGTTGTTTCATTATAATGGGGAAATCTTCATCTTTTAATATATATCTACAGGAGCCCAAAGCAGAGGAAGGAGTTCGACGTAACCCTTCAATTACTTGAGGTGCTTCTTTCCCCAAGTCACAAATCTCATCTTTCATAAATCCTTTAATTCCAAATCTCATACCAAGAACACTTTCGATTTTTTCTGATTTAAGAACCTCTTGAATAAGGCCACAAAGACTAGAATTAATTACTGAGGTAGGTCCACCAAATTGCCCTACAATCGCATTTCCTTTCATAAGCCACTCCAATAAGTTTATAATTTATTTATATCTAACTTAACACACCAAGTTTTATATTAATATAGTTTTTCTTAATAGAAATTGATTTCTAAATATTAACTGTCTCTATTCATTTTTTATATATTATTAAGGTATTTTCATCCTCTTTTTTAAAATCCGCATTCTCAACTATAACCTTTTTTGGGTCAATTATATTATCGAAGATAATTACAAACCTTTCATCTTCTATTCTTAATTTGAACGGAGATACTTCTTCCAATATAAGTTGTTTTTTGTGATCTAATAAAAATTTCCACTTATTTCCTTTTCTGTTTACAGATAAATTTAAGTTATGTATTAAAAGATTATTAATCCTTACATCGCAATACCTAGTTCTTAGTGGATAAAAAGAGAATCCATCAGCTCTTGGTTCAATACCAAGAACATGCCTAATAATTAAGTCAATATAAAGAGTTCCCCATCCTTGAAAAGGAAACCCCGCGCCTTCTCCCGTAATTGAATCATAATATTCATTGCACATATTACTTTTTGCTGAAGCATTCAAGTATTTATCAAGGATTATTGAAGCTGCTTCCGAATTGTATTTTTTAACGCCGTATATAATTAGCCAAGTAATGTTAGGCCAATTAGAGCCTCTCCAAAAATCATTGCTATTAAAGCATGGTTCTGATATACTCACTGATGGAATCGGACAAGGACTGTTAAATTCTTTTTCTGAAAGAAGATATGAGTCTGTAAGTTCATTACGTATCGATGGCTCCGGTATGTCAGTTATTAAAGGAAAAATCCCTGAAAAAACTTTGACCCTGATTTTATTATTCTCTCCTGCATATACGTCATAATAGAAAGAATTAGACTGGTCAAGCATGATATTATTCATGGCAGACTTAGTCATTCCTGCCCTTTCCGCCAAATAGGAGGGAGGGTTAATTCCTAAAATATCTGCCATTTCTATGAGAGTTTTTCTTAGAATGTAAATAAAAACATTAAAATCTACACCCTCAACCGGGGGGTCAAGAAGTCTATTTCTAGTGATACTATCATATTTTGGACTATTGTCACACCCCGTTTCCCATATGTGATAACAATATGAGAGCCCTCTTTTAGCAATATCCCTATACTTCCATAGCCATTTTTCATACTTTAACAGAGGTTCGTAGAAAAATGAGAGGAATGATTTGTTGCCAAATTTTTTAAATATCTCCATTATTGAAATACTTAATACAGGTGGTTGTGTAGCAGCTGTCGTTAAAAAGTCACTTTCCATCCACTCACGACCATTAGTTTTAAATATAAACAGTTCATAGGGAATCATTCCATTCTGCCATTGATTTAAAATAAAATTTTTTAGCTCAGATTCAGCTAATTTATCATTATTCAACCATAACAAAGAAATTGCTTGAAAAGCAGAATCCCAAAGAAATTGATTATAATAGTGGAATTTATTCACTGATGTAAATGGATACTTCAGCCATTTATCTTGGAGCTTCATCCTATTTGAAAATAGAACATACCAACTTTTATAATAAACACTTTCTAGATCTTTATAAGAAGAAGATAAAATTGGTATCTGAGAAATGAAATCAGTCCAGTGTTTAGTTCTTTTTCTTTTAAAATTATTATACATACTAAAGGTCATATTTTTACTTTCTGTTAATATGTCTTCCCCTTTTTTGACAAAAAAGCTCAAAATATAATCACATTTTTTATCTTTCTTTAAATTTACATCAATCTCTCCGCCATATATAACATTTCTTGAAACTATATGATCCAACGAACCCTCTGTTTTTTCAAGCAAAGAAGCCCTAAGATTTCGATCTATTTCGTAAGTATATCTTTTTTTTAAATTGAAACTTGAAAAATAAAGACTCTTTTTTATATATTCTTCATTAATTGGCTTAAGTACAATCCTATTAAAGGGAACAGAGAAAGAAAGTTTCATTTTAAGCTCGTTCATCCACTGAAAATTTAGCTCTCTATTATGGATAAATCTCGAATCCACAAGCTTTTCTTCTTGCCAGTGATATGGTACACCTTGTGGTGAAAAAAGGAAGGTGCCGGATACTTTGAGAAGTAGTTTAATTGAGTTATATAAACAATTTTCTTTGATCATCAAGCCAATATGATATAAGATAGTATCTTCATCTACAATGCTTTCTTCGTAAAGCAAAAAAGATCCTCCATCAAAAGTGTTTTTATGAGAAATAGGTGATTTTTTACTTTCAATTTTAATCAGGTTTATTCTGCTATTATTATTTTTAAATATCTCTACCTCCGCAAGAGGCTGAAACTGAACAATTGAAGAAACAAAAACTTTTGGCACCCCAATAAATCCCTCTTTGCTCTCTTTTTTGATGGCAATCAGATTCCCAAATTGTTCATCTATTTCGTCCAATGCTTTTAAAGAATGCATATTTTTAAACCTCCTATTCCTTAATTAAATAAAACTTTTCAAAATTCAATCTTACACTTAACCCCACAGAACCTATATCATTAAATGTTTCGAAAGAAAATATTCTACCATTAATTGTTTTTATGAGGTATTTTTTCAGATTACCAGCATAATAACGCTTTACAATTTTTCCTTCGACATGACAATCTTCTTGCGGACCGACAACAGTTAAACCTTCTGGCCTTATTATAATTGTAATATCTTCTATGCTTGTAGAATATTCAGTTTTTAATCTTATACTTAAGTCGTTAGCTATAAATTCTCCAGATTGATTAATTCTCCCTTTAATAAAATTGGCCTCACCCAAGAAGCCTGCCACAAAAAGATTTCCGGGATTATCATAGACTTCTTCTGGTTTTCCTATTTGTTGTAATTCTCCCATGTTCATTACCGCAATCCTATCTGATATCTCCAAGGCCTCTTCTTGATCATGAGTTACATAAATCGCTGTAATAGATAATTCTTTCTGAATCTCCTTAATCTGTTTCCTTAATGAAACTCTTAGTTTTGCGTCTAAGTTAGATAAGGGCTCATCAAGAAGAAGAAGAGAAGGATTAATCGCAATTACTCTAGCTATGGCTACCCTTTGTTGCATCCCTCCACTCAGTTCTTCTGGTCTTTGCTTTTCAATACCAGGAAGGTTAATAATCTCCAGGGCTTGTTTTACCTTTTTCTCAATATAATCTCTTGACATTTTTCGAATTTTTAAACCGTATGCTATATTCTCAAAGACATTCATATTGGGCCATAACGCATAATTTTGGAATACGAAGCCTATATTTTTTTCCCAGGGAGGTAAATGAGTAACCTCCTTTTTATTAAAATATATGTTTCCTTTGTCGGGCGTATAAAATCCCGCTATTATTCTTAACAACGTGGTTTTTCCACATCCGGAAGGCCCTAAAATAGTGAAAAACTCACCTCCTCTCACATCTAAATTTAGCTCTTTTAGAACCACATTCTTTCCGAATGATTTCCAAATATCCTTTATCGTAATACTTATTGAATCAATTTTATCAATATGCATCAAACGTTTCTCCCCCTTTTTTCTGAAATCTTGTTCTCTTTGTAACAATGTAAAGCGGAACGTATAAAAATATCATTAAGACCACTGTTATAGCTGAAGCAAGTCCAAAATCCGATCCCGCACGTGTAGTGTTCTCAAATATTACTGCAGTCATAGGCTTCCAAGGTGGTCGATATAGCACTATTGTTGAACTAATTTCTGTCATAATATGAAGGAATGATAGGGTCGCACCAGAAATAACCCCACCCATCATAAGTTTAAAAGTCACATCGAAAAAGCTTCTTGCAGGTTTGGCACCAATACATTTTGCAGCTTCCTCAAGATCGGGGTGTATCTGATATAGAATCGCCTCAGATGCTTTAACAGAAAAAGGTAATTTTCTTATAAAATATGAAAGCACTAAAATAACCCAAGTCCCGGTAAGAATTATGGGAGGAGTATTAAATATCAGAATAAAACCAATACCCAAAACAGTACCTGGAATAATAAAAGGAACCATAATTAAAATATTTAAAAAGTTAGAAAGAAATGGATAACGTTTTCTTACAATAATATAGGCTATTCCGGCACCAAAGATAATGTCAAAAAGCACGGCAATAATTCCCAAGAAAAAGCTTACATATATTGAGTGTAATTCTGTTTTGAACAATCTAGAATAATTTCCTAAAGTTATTATTGGTTTTACAATTCCAGCACTCCACGTAAGAAAAGAAGTTATCGTTACAGTTACATGAGGAATAAAAATAATAAAAATTATTATTAATGCATAGGTCATAATGAATAATTTTCTATGTTTTGATGGTTTAACAAGTATAGGCTCGCGGGAGGAAATAGAAGCGTAAGATTTACTTGCCAGATAAATCCGTTGCCCCATTAGTACAATGCTACCAAGTGCTATCATAACCATACTTCCGGTGCTAGCCATTGGAAAATTACTACCAACTTCACTCATATACTCTTTATACACTAAAACGGGAAGCACATTCAAATTTACGGATATAACATAGGGTGTACCAAAATCAGCAAAAGCAGTCATCATGGCCAAATAAACACCAGTTATAATTCCAGGTATAGCAAGAGGAATTTCAATTCTAAATAAAGTTTTTTTTCGGTTTGCTCCCAGACTAAAAGAAGACTCTATCAGACTTCTATCAATAGCAGCGAAAGAATCATAGGTAAGAAGAAAAATTAGTGGAAAAGTAAGCCAAGTTATAACCCAGATAACCCCGTAGATGTTAACTATTGTAAAATTCAGATGCAATAATCTGGTTATAATTCCTTGAGAGCCAAGTAACATTCTCCAGATATATCCACCAAGAAAAGGAGGAGATATAGCTCCCATTGTGATAAGAGTTATCATTAGATTTTTCCCAGCGAATTGATACCTCGCAAAATAGTAGGCAAGGGAAACTGCAAGGGTTGTAGCCAGAATAGAGGAAGCTACAGTCACTATTAAACTATTTTTAATTGCATCAATATATTTGTTTCCAATAAAAAACGAGGAATAATTGTTTAAGGTATATTCAGTTCTTTTATCTTCAAATGAAAGATAGGCACCATTATGGGATTTCAAAAGAATAGTATTATCATCAATAATTTCTAAGCCAAGAGGTTTTAGAGATTGTGGCACATCGAAAATTAGTTGTGAAATAATCTTCTGTTTAATTATAAAATCTATGGTTTCATTAAATATTCTTAGTTTATTTATTGAAATTCTTTCAAAATCAATTTCTTTTCCGTTATTTACGGTAAGAAGAATCTTTCCTTCTCCCCAGCTTTCTATGGTAAGCAATTGTTTATCATTCTTTTTTATCGTCAATAAGCCATTAATTTCCTCTATTTCAAACCCTTTAGTTCCTTCTGAAATTGCTTTTGCAATTCCGGTATCTGATTGAAGTTTTAAAAAAAATATTCCTCTTTCTTCCTTTATTGAAGAGAACATTAATCGAATTTGAGGAACAATTATTAGACCAATCGCAACAAATACGGCAAAAAAGCTAAAAAATATCCAGGGGTCTTTAATCCACCTTTTATACTTTAATTGCATCTAATTATTACCCTATCTAAAAAATTTAAATTACCTGAAGATTTCACCATTTATAAAAATATAAAAAGCTGGATGCCAGCCAGAAGGCTGACATCCATAAACATCAATCACTTTTGTTTAATCTTTTGTTGAAGGGCAGAAAACTTTGCTACAACAATTTCCCTTGGCTCTGAGGGATAGAATAATTTTAAGTCGCCAAGCGCGGGAAGATCTCCAGGAGGATCAACATCCTTTCGTACAGATCTTCTTTTAATAATATCCACTGTTATAATGTGGGCTTCTTTTGAACCAAGAAAATTAACAAATAATTTGGCAAGTTCGGGATTAGGTCCATTCTTAACTAACCCATAACAGTCCATCTGAATAGTGACTACATCTGTAGGGTATATTAATTCAACAGGTATTCCTTCATTAACCCATTTAATTCCAAGATCTTCGTTTATCCATCCAATGCAAGCTTCTCCATCTTTTATAGCTGAAAACATCGCATCTGAACCAGGAGTAACCTTACAATACGGAAGGAGGTTTTCGATAAAATTCCAATCGTATGCACTGGTTATTCCAGATACTATTGTCCAACCTGTTGAAGATTTATCTGGATCAGCAAGAGCAATACCGCCTCTATCCAACCATTTCTTGCCATTATCCAAAACTTCTTTCACAGTCTTGGGATATTCTTCTGGTTTAATTAATTTTTTATTAAGCATTAATGGTTGACAGAAGATGGTAAATGGCTGCCAAATGTTGTTTGGATCATAGGTTGCAAAGTATTCTCTCTCAGGATGTACATATGGTTCAAATAAATCTGCTTCTTTATCGTAAATTATTGGTGGGCCACCAAAGGTAACATCTGCAGCAGGATTATCTTTTTCAGCAGCGAATCTTGCAAACAATTCTGGTGTACCAGCATAAACTGTTACAAACTTAATACCTGGATATTTGACATTAAATAGCTCATAGAGTGGGTTAGTTATCTCTGGACCAGAGGCACTATAGACAACAATTTCTCCTTTTGGTTCTGCGCAATTTCCAACAAAAATGCTTAGCAAACCAACTAATAGAATAATTAATATTATCATTAAACCCTTCTTCATAATTAAAATCCTCCTAATAAAAATTATTTTGAAAAACTTTTAATTTTCTT
>JAHLWT010000180.1 GCA_019057775.1 Promethearchaeota archaeon | reverse complement strand
CTAGAATAATTGATGGAGTTCCTATAGCTTTAAGGATGATTTTCTAATGCCTAATTTATTCTTATACCTAAAGCCGTTGAATCGGCTAAATACCTCAACCCTTAACCCTGAGCGCAGTTGTCAGAGAACTGAGCGGGTAATTATTAGATAAATACGTCTCCTCTTTTATAATTTCTTTGAGTCATGGTATCCGGTTCTTTACTACTTCTTTCTATAAGTAAGGATATTAGCTCTAATATTACTGGTTCTAATTCTATATTATTATAAAATAATTAAGAATTATTTAGATTAAAACCGGTTCTTTAGGGACTTTAGTAACTTGCTCACATTTTTCTTTTTTTATGATAACATCATCTTCGAGTCTGATACCCCACTTCCCTATCCAATAAAGACCAGGTTCATTAGTATAGACCATATTCTCTTCAAGTATGTCAGTATCAGGTACTTTCCAACTAATTCTTGGCCCTACTCCATGGACTTCAAACCCAAGAGAATGACCTAATCCATGAAAGAATAATTTCTCGTGATCGAAACCAATTTTTTCTAAGTGCTCTCGGCATTTTTTAGCCGGTAAATTACTTGGATTATTAGCAACATAATATTTATTTGCAATTTCTTTTGCATCAAATAAAGCATTATAAGCGCTAATAAATTCTTCTGAAGGATTATTTCCGACCCAGAAAGTCCAAGTAATATCGGAACACATTTCATCAATAATCAATCCGGTATCAATAAGAAGCGGCCCAGGTTTGATTTTTTCGGGTGAACTATTATGATGAGGGTCAGCTGAATTCTTGCCAGCAGCCACAATAGCAGGGAAAGAGGATTTACCTAATTTTAAATATTTGCATTCCAATTTAGCCATGACTTCTTTTTCTGTCATTCCTACTTTTACTACATCAGGAATTGTTTCTACTATTTCCATGGTAGCTTTACATACATTTCGGAGATCATCTAACTCCTCTGACGATTTAACACTTCTTAGCCCATATATTATAGGAGCTGCTGAGATAAACTCAGTATTCGGAGCCAACTTTTGTAAAGCAGTATATACTCCAACTGGAATGTAGTCTGCAAATCCAGTTCCATCAGCTTGGAGCAAATTTTCTCCAAAATTTAAGGCAATTTTTGACTTGTTAATTATGGGTTTCAATTTTTCAAATAGATCTCCTATGGAATTTTTCCAAGGAATTATTTCCGCATCCACCCCTTTTCTCTTGAGGGCGTTCTTAACCATATTTGCTTCCATTACCACGGGAAGAACTTTATGTTTCCCATCAGAGGCAATATAAATAAAGTGGCGCGCATGGGATCCCACACCTAATAAATACCGAGAGTGAATATCATTATCTTCATTACAGGAGATTAGCCACCCATCAGCATTTAAACCTTGTAGCAATTGTTGAGCTTTTTCAAATTTATTCATATTTCAAATCATTCAAGGATTTTTAATTAATTTTATTATAAGTGAATTTATACGTTTTTAAATTTGCTGAATTATAAAAATATTTATTATAGCTTAGTAGTATTTATTAATTAGAATTAACAAAATTTTTCAATTAAGTTGAAATTTAAGATGACTGAAACAAAAAAGATCCAAATAAGTACTGGTACAGAAATTGATTTTGATAAAAAAGCACCCAGCACTCTATATGAGATTATTATTAGCGATATTTTAATTCCAAAATATAAAGAAAATGCTGATTGGAATTTAAGCTTAAATATTATAATTGAAGAAATGAATAACCTTATAAAGAAATATGATTTAACCCCAAAATTAAAATTGGGGTTACTTAATAAAGTCGAAGAACATTTGGATAAGGATATAGAAGAATTAACGGGAGTAGATAAAATTGAAATCTTATTCTTAAATATGGATGACTACGTGGAGGATATAAAAAAACTTATACTTGCGGGCCAAAGTAAAGAAGAGTTACGTACGAATTTGGCAAATATGATAGTACCTTTAACGATTTTTGAACTTTCGGAGCTTTTTATTTATCTAGGTAAGAGAACTTTTTTGAAATAGGAGTATCGAACTCCGTTATATTTATTTTCACTATTTCTCAATTAATGTAGTAATCGGACGACTTTGCAAAATGTATATAATCTCATGTTCTATTGCCCATTCAATATCTTGAGGATATGAGAATTTACTTTCTATTTGAAGTCCAAGAATATAAAGATGACGCAGTTGGGATTCATTGACAGAGCACTTATTACGTATTTCTAATTCATTTTCCACTAGAATAGTTGATGAGCCTTCAGGGTTAGGAATTGATCTTTTTCCTTTCTTACCTATGATTCTTTTTAATATTTGAAAATTTTGTTTGTTGAGAATGATCAAATCAGGTATAATTAAATTGTTAGCAATTGTTTCTCCAAGACCCCAAGAGGCGTTTATTAACATCTGATTCAAATCATTGTTGATTACATTGGCAGTAAATAATACTCCAGAGGTATCAGAATTAATCATTCTTTGAATGACAACTGCCATCTTCAATTTATTTAATGATAAATTAACATCAGTTTTTTTTATTTGAAAGAAGTATAATAAAGCTTGTGGAGAAAAAAGTGAAATCCAACAATTTTTTATCGAAGCTAAGATTTCTTCCAGAGTTTTGTTATTCAGAAAACTCTCAGCTTGTCCTGCGAATGAAAAATTCTTTGAATCTTCGATATTTGCTGATGATCTAACAGAATAGGAGGAGTTCCTTCCAGATTCTTCACACAAATTCTGATAATGTCTACTGATTTCATCAACTATTTCTTGAGGAATAGGTGATTTAAGAAAGAGATTTTTAATTTTTTGAGAAAATTGAATAACATCTTTAGGATTATAATCCTCAGATAACGTTTGATGAATTTGGTGTTTTATCTGGGAAGATTCAAGGAATTTAACATAGGCATTTGTATTTATGATGAATCCTGAAGGAACATTAAATCCAAATTTTATTAATTTAATTAGATTAGATCCTTTTCCACCAAACAGAGAAGGATTTGGTTGGCTCTTAGTAAATAAGTTTACATAATTCATTTTTTAAGAGTAAAAACTATGCACATTGAGTAAATTGAGATAATTAAAGTAGGTATAAAATTCCTTTATCTTCTCCATCATGAACAATTTTCCCTTTTTTACCGTTTAAAGAAGCAATGTCATCAGATAAAAAATTTATACCCATTATGTTTGGAATTCCAAATTCTCTTGACACAATAGCTAGATGAGAACCAGCTGAACCAGTAGTACATACCGTTCCAGATAATTCAGAGAGAATTGGGCTAAGTGTTGTTATTCCAGCATCATCAACAATACAGATTTTCCCACTAGCATTATCAAATAAACTAATAACGTCCTGAATGGTTTGAACATATACTAATTCCCCGGTAACCTCTGTCTTTGTTGAACAAGATAACCCTTCACCAATTTTCTCCATATTATTCAAAATCTTAATTAATTCCTATTCATTAAATTTTAATTTTTTTGTATTTTACTTAAATTTTATTAAATGTAAGAGGTTCAAGTATAAATAATTAAATACAATTAGGATGAAATTATTTTTATGGATATTAAAGAAACAAACGAACTTATAGCTCACGCATCTGAATTAGTAGATTATCAGGTATCAAAAAGAGGTCTTTTAGAATCACAATTATTTCCTGTTACTGCATATATTTGCGTCTCTTTTTATAATTCCTATGATATACTCTATGATATTTTAAAAAGGGTATCAGAAAAAACACCTCCTGAGAAAATGGGAAAAGATAGTAGGAAAATCCTTTCTGAAATCCAAGCGCTAAGCATATTTTATATTCCTTTATATTATATGGCAGGAAGAATGGGAGAAATCCATCGAAATGGTGGAGATCCTAGAAGTGAAAGCGAAGAAAAAAGAAAAGAGACAATTTTTATAATGGATTTCTGGAAACGATTAGCAAGTTCATATTTTCCCAACGGCAAACTCGGAGTAAATGATTCTAATAAAAAGAATATTGCTCTAGATACAGGAGATATTGACTGGACCAAAGATCACATTAAGGATGTTTCAAAGGACCAAGCTATGAAAATAAAAAGAACGATGGCTAATTTAGAATTATTTTCGTATATAGATGAGTGTGAAGCTAGGGCAAAACTATGTGATCATGGGCCTTATAAAATCAATGAAAATGAAAGTTTAGTGTTTCGAGAAGTTTTACATCTTTATGATGGAAGTGAACCTCATTTTCCTTGGTCTGCAACAGAAGCAAAGGCACCTTATCGGAATATAGCTTTTGTCTTTCGGTTAAAAAATGTTGAAATCGAATTAGATGAATTTGCCTCACTCGAATCGAAACCCATAGATTTCACAGAGAATATAACGGGAGTTGCTTTGTTTACACGAGAAGTAAATAATGTAAGACCTCTTAATTTTGATGTTTTAGATGGGTTTAATGATTATGCCATCAAAGCAAATAAAGAATTGTTCCTGAAGTTCTCGAAATGGGACAAACAACAGAGATTAATTGCTGGAGCTTACGCTTATTGTTATGGATACGCACGATATACTAATTTTGTAGGAATAACTGATGAAATTAATTGGGATCTTACTGAACGAACAATGAATAAATACGTACCAGAATTCATGGAAAGTGATTTTGATCCAGGGATACCAAGATTTCTTAGAAGTAGAGGAAAGAAAAAAAGAGAAGGCCCTTCCCTTTACTTATTGCCTGAGGATTAGATAAAATGGTTTCGAGGGAAAAATCACCGCTAATTGAGGCTGATGAGCTACTTCATCAGCCGACAGAAGAATTAAAATGGCGAGAATCATATTATTTTAACTGGGTTGATTTGCAGAACAAAATTTCCGGATTTTCCACTATAGGTATTGTCCCTAACGAAAGAAAACGAGAATTTGTATTTCTCCTTTTCCTAAAGGATAGAAATGAGGTCTATTATAAAGAGCCTAAACTTCTTAATTACGAGGATGATATAAATACGATGTTAACTGAAAAAAAGCTTTCCTACAAATTAATCGAACCTTTTAAAAAATGGCAAGTTCTATATAAATCTCGAAAATTGAAATTTCATATCATATTTGAAACTAGGTTTCCAAATTATAATTTTGGGATAGATTCTTCTGCTTCTTGGCATCAACATTTTGAAGCTTCAGGACTAGTGACGGGAAAATTGGTCTTAAGAAATGGTAAAAAGTTTGAAATTTCTGGATATGGACAGCGGGATAAAAGTTGGGGTTATCGAGATTGGCATCAATTTGATAAATGGTACGCTAGTCATTTCCAATTTAAAGATTGGTCATGTACATTTAGGAAAGACTATATTGATGAAAAAGTTGATTTATCTGGTCACACTTCAAATAACCAAGGAAATTCTCCTATTTCCCAACTAGAAATACAAACAATTGATGATAATGATCAATTCCGAAGTCCACTTTCAGCTACTTACTTAATCACTGATGCAGATGGTAATGAATTTACCATAAAATCTAAAAGGATTAAACAAAATTCGTTTATAAGATTTGTCAGATATTTTGAAGGAGGCTATACAGAACTCTTTGAACAAATGGTATTAATGAAGAATTTAGATACGGGTGAAATTGGCTCAGGAATGATGGAACACCTTCGTAAATCTGAACACCTTAATTAAATTTTAATTTAAATTCTTAACCATAATAAATTGACAGGTTTGAATCTTGGAAACAAACTTTAAGTGGAATTTTCCCTATCCTTCTAAAAGAATGCCTATATTAGCAAATAATATTGTGTCAACATCTCAGCCTTTAGCATCTCAGGCAGGACTTAGGATGATGTTAAATGGAGGGAATGCTGTAGATGCTGCGATAGCATCTGCTATTGCACTAACTGTTGTTGAACCTACTATGAACGGAATTGGTAGTGATGCATTTGCCATATTATGGGACGGGAAACGAGTTATTGGTTTAAATGCTTCTGGGAGATCCCCTTTGAGATGGACATATGAACATTTCTCACGATATAAAAAGATGCCTCTTTTTGGTTGGGATTCTGTAACAGTCCCGGGGGCGGTTTCTGCGTGGGTTGAGCTATCACAAAAATTTGGTCAATTACCTTTCAAAGACCTATTTGAACCTGCAATTGAATATGCTAAAAAAGGATTTTTTGTATCTCCTATAACGGCTCAAGTGTGGGAATCTGCTCCTACGATTTATCGGAAGTTTCCTGAATTTAGAAAGGAGTTTCTTCAAAATGGAAAAGCACCTAAAGCAGGGGAATTATTTTGCCCACCTTATCAATCTAAAACCTTGAAACTTATAGCAGAAACTGATGGCGTAGAGTTTTATAGTGGTATCTTAGCGAAAAAAATTATCTCTTTTGCGGAACAAACAGGAGGATTAATGAGTCTAGAAGATCTAGAAAAACACCGAGCATCTTGGGTAAAACCCTTACGTATGAATTTTAAACAGGTTGATCTACATGAAATTCCCCCAAATAGCCAAGGTTTAGCAGCATTGATTATGCTCGGAATCCTCAAACAGTTTGATATCAGCTCTTATGAACCAGATTCTGCAGAATCAATACACATTCAGATTGAAGCGATGAAATTAGCTTTTGCTGATATATACCACTATCTTTCCGATCCTAAATCATTAGAATTTGATCACTCTCTTTTAATTAAACCAAATTATTTAGAGGAGAGAGCTAATCTAATAAAGTTAGAGAAAGCTCAAAGTTTTGAATTTGGAATGCCCAAAAATGGTGATACTGTTTATCTTACTACTGCAGATGAGGAAGGGATGATGGTATCTTTTATCCAATCAAACTACTTTGGTTTTGGATCAGGGATAGTAATCCCTGGAACAGGGATAAGTCTTCAAAATCGTGGTAATCTCTTTTCTTTAAAACAAGGTCACCCTAATCAGGTTGCTCCTAATAAACGCCCATTCCATACTATTATTCCCGCATTTGTCTCTTTTAAGGACAGTCCTATAATGAGTTTTGGTGTTATGGGAGGTGCAATGCAACCACAAGGACATGCTCAAATTATGACTCGAATCTTTGAATACGGACAAAATCCTCAAGCTGCAATAGATGCCCCTAGATGGCGTGTGATAAAAAACTTTGGTGTCATTTTAGAAAACGGATTTAATAAGAAGACTTTCTCTAAATTGAGTAAGTTAGGTCACCAAATTACAGATGAGCAGTATAATAAATTTGGGGGCGCACAACTTATTTATAAAATGGATGATGGTTATTTAGGAGCATCAGATCCAAGAAAAGATGGACAAGCTGTAGGTTTTTAAATCATAAAATTGAATGAGTAAAGTATAAATTTTATATATATTAACAATTAATCTAAAATAACGATATTAATCATAAGTTAAAAGAGAGAGTTTACAAATGTGTAAATGGTGCATGTCTCATGGAGCAGGTAAAAAATGGTATATGAATGCTAAAAATTACTCTAATGAGCTTGCTGAAGAAGAAAATATGAAGGATTACTTAACCGAGCAATGGAGGAATTTTGAACAAGTTTATATTAGAAAAATTATGGGTTTTTCATCAAAAGATTTAGGATATAAATTGAAATTACCTATTATTGGGAAAATTCTCCGTTGGAAAGCTGAAAATATGATACATAGCCAGAAGAAAAAAAGGAATCCTATACGAGCTGACGGTCATTTTGGTCAAGTTATTCCATTAGAAGATGCTCAGATAATCATGTCAGAGTTAGCTGCTGAACCAATAATTTGCAATTATTGTATGTGTCGATGGATGCAGAGGAAAAAAAAAGAAGCTGTCTGCATAAATTTTGGGGTACTCTCAGAAGTATTAGAAAAACTTCCTCGTTTTATCCCAAAAGATCGAACCGTAAGGATTGACCGGGAGACTGCCATTGAGAAATTAGAAGAGTTTAACAAGAAAGGGTATATTTCTAGTGTCTGGTTTCAGCCAATACCGTATATAAATGCGGTATGTTCTTGTGAAAGTCCAGAGTGTGGAGCATTTACCTTAAGATCTAACTTCGGTATAGAAGTTATGTATAAGGCAGAATACATTATCCAAATTGATCAAGACAAATGCCAAGGTTGTAAATCATGTGTTTCAATGTGTCAATTAAATGCTATGCGATATATTCCTTCAATGAATAGAGTTATAATAGATTATAATAAATGTTTTGGGTGTGGTGTCTGTCGGCATGCATGTAAAAATGATGCTTTAAAATTAATCCCCAGAGAAGAATATCCTGGATTTACTGGTAAATACTAGGTGATTTCATGAGTAAAATAAAAAAAAGGAAGAGAACTAAAATTAAAATTGATTATTCTAAGTGTGGTGAGAAAGGAAAAGTTGATCCCAGAAATTGTGGACTATGCTTAAGGACATGTGATCCTGCAGTCTTCATTTTGCACGAAACAATTGGAACTGAAAAAAAACAAGATGACCCGTATGATCCTCAGGATTGGCGAATTACCCCCATTTGGGGATCCCTTTGCAGTGGTTGTTTTAAATGTGTAGAAATTTGTCCTGAAAAGGCTATTAGTATTAAATGGTAATTTAATTTCTATTTTTTTATAACTAATTCCCTATATAAAGTGAAATATCGACTAAAATATTAAATGGGAGTTAATTTATATTAACATCTTCCGCTGTTTTATAAAGATAGTCAAAATAATATAATGATGCAGGGCCAAAAGCTACATGATCCGTTAGTACACCGAAGTAGGATGGTTTATTAGGAAAAAAACTCTCCGAGAGCAAAACAAATGCTCCTTCTCCCTCATCTATAATAACAGAGCTGCCAAAAATCTGATCTCTCCACCTTATTTCACTAATTGAATTATATTTTTTGAGGAGATTTCGAAATTTTTTATCTTCTAGGGCTTTTGCTTCCACCAAAAGTCTAATATCGGTGACTCCACGAGCTCTAGCCTTTTTCGTATCTTCATAAAACACATCCAAAAACTCGAATTGAGTAGAAACAATATAGAGAGATGTTTTTGCTAGATTTATCAAGGATAATGCCCTATTAATACAAACATCCCTTCCTCGATGGACGTATAAAGCAATTTTTATTGGAGTATCATGTGATTGATAAATTGGTCTTAAAGTATGAATTATTTTATTTGAATGTTCAGAAAAACTATCATTATATTGTTTTTTTGCTATAATGAGGGCCTCATCAGGCGATTTAGCAAAGTACCGAGATGGTCGACTTTCTTCTTCCTTAATAATCCACATCTTTTCTTTTTCTAATTGAGTTAGGATATTATATATTCTAGAGTAAGGGACACCAGAAGCATCAGAAAGTTCTCTTGCATCCATTGGTCCTTTACTTATCAATGTGAGGTAAATTGAGATTTCATAGTCAGTAAGGCCAATTGACCGTAATGATACTTTAACATTTTCGGGGATCTCTTTTGACATTCCTTCACATTCTTAAAAATTTTTTGTAATAATTAAAGAATAATCTTATTGATAATATTAAAAGGTTTTTATCGGTATAATACCACAGTTTTCGCCCCTATTATAGAGACTAGCAATGTTAAAATCATTTGTAAAGGGATAAATTGATCCTACCCCAATATTAGATTTGGAATCTTTTGACGGCTGGGAATTAGGAATACTTTTGAAAATCAATATTAGTGAATCCACAACACAATTGATTGGGATGATGAAAATAAGTTATTTCTGATTAATTTTAAAGGGATTTCGAAATGGTTCAAAGCAATGAAAGAAGAAAGTACTTATAATTTTCTAGCGAATATCTTTGGATTGAATGATAACTAAATGGATTTAATTTTAGCCTAAGTAATAGAAATTAGAGAAAAATTTGTCTCACCTATAACTCAAACATAAGCAAATTCAATTTTTTCTAAGAAAATGAATTAATTTTTTAATATTAATATATTGATAAATCAAAATAGTGATTTTTAAACATTATATTATAAATATATCAACAAACTTTTGCAGAAACCGAACATAATTGAAGTTTTGAAAAAGAAAAATATGATAAATGATTATTAATATTTAATAATAATAATTTTTAAAAAAAAATTGTAATCTCATGGATATTGTCGATCTAAAAATACTAGAATTATTAAAAGAGAATAGTCGAATGTCATTTAATGATATTTCTCACAAGGTTGGAAAAACTGAAGCCACAGTAAGGCGCAGAGTTAAGAAGTTAAATGACGAGGGCGTCATAAAAAAATTTACCATTGAATATAACATTGATAATAAACCACGTACAAGAGCTACCATAAAAGTTGAACCAGATTTTAAAGAGATTAAAAAAATTTTAAGAGAATTATTAGAAATAGAAGAAATCACCGATATTTGGAGACTTTCAGGAGATTGTGGGTTATTTATGAAGGTAGAAATCCCTTCAATTGAACATTTTAATCCTTTAATTGAAGAAAAAATATCTCAAATAGATGGTGTTAAAATAGTAGAAACTTGTTTTATAACAGATATTATCAAATAATATTTTAATCTTATCGTAAAATACTCGAGGTTGTTTTAAGATCCTCCTATTTTTCTAGGAGTTTATCGAGGAGTTTAATCCTCTTCCTACTTTTCTTTAAATCGCTTTGTAATTTCTTTGAACGCTTATTGTATTCGTCATCATTTAACTTTCCTGAAGTATGTTTTTTATCGATAAAATTCAAAAGATCTTCAACAGAATTTGCAGAACTTTGCAGAACTGCTTTTTCGTCTTTTAACTCTTTTTTTGATTTCGCTTTAGTTTTAAGTTTAGGTGCTGGTTTTAAGGTTAAGTCTGTATTATCCCCCAAAAGAACCTTTTTCAAACTTGCCGGTTTTGGTGGTAAGCTTGTTAACACTGGTTCTTCTTCTCTATTTTTTTCAATTATTATTTCATCTCTTATCTCTGTTTGTAATTCAGTATATATTTGATTTTCTGGTAGAGTTACTATAGTATTTTGACTAATTTCTGTGTTTATCGATTCATTCTCTTTAGCCTCAGCGGATATAGCTGTTTCCACTAATTTATCAATGATTTTTTTAGTTGAGTTTATTTGATTTTGGAAAGTTTTTAATAAAGCAACTAATTCCCGATTATTCGAAATATTAATTGTGACTCCAATATCACTTGAAGTCTCATCTTTATAAAGAAAGTTTGTTGAATTTGCCTGCTGCTCTTTTATTTGAGTAGAATCTTTAATTATCTGAGGGATGGGGGCATCAGTATCAGCTTTTGTCCTTAATTCCATACGGTAATCCGATAGTAACCATTGAAAAATATTTAATGCTAATCTCGGGTGCTCATTACACTGGAAACCGCCACCAATTTTATCCCTAAACATTTCATAACTTCCAATACAACAAACTCTTCCAATGCCTGATTCTGTTACACACATTAGAGGACATGAAAAAGGTTCTGAAGTTTCATTAGAGTCCGCTATAGAAAATGCTCCACTTCCAATGATTGTAAGCGAACATCCAGATCTATAACATAATTCATCTATTTCTGAAGTTATTGGATGGAGAATATTAAAAGCCGAAATTAAAGGAATGTTTTCTAAACCTAGATTAGTTCTTTCATCTAAAACTTGATCATTTTCAAATGCAATTCCAAATTGTTCTGAAATTTCAGATAAATTGCTACCTCTACCCTTATCGCCACCCGCATGTGATAATAACAACAATCCGCCACCGGAATTCTTAACCCAATTAACAATAGCGGTAATTTCGTGCGAAGAAATTCTCGTAAAATCAGGACAAACAAAAACTAAAATGTCGTATGGTTTTAAAGAATCTTCAGTGATCGGCACTTCTAAAAAATTATAACACGTAAAATCATTTGAGTTTAAAGAATCCCGTAGTTCTGTAAGATTATCATCAATCTTACCTCTTGGTTTATGAGAAATATCAAAAGCAATATGATATGGCATACTCAATCATTGAAAGAATTTTTAAAAGTATTATCAATCTTGTTATGATTGATTATTATTATAATATTTCGAAAATTAATATTTGTCTATATTATTCAGAAGTTATAATAGACATTCTGATATAAACCACAGGGAAAGAGTATCAATAAATACTTTTATCCCCAATTATCAAATTATCTTTTGTCAAATTTTCAACAATAACGTTGCTGCCTATTATGGAATTTTTTGATATTATGTTTCTTAATTGAACGTTTTTTTCGATAACGCAGTTTTTTAGAATACAATTTTCTATATATGAGTTATCACCAATAGAAATATATGACCCAAGGACAGAATTTATTATTTTAGTATTTTTACCTATGAAAAATGGGTTCTTTAAGAAAGAGTTTTCAACAGTTATGTTTAATTCTTGAAAATCTTCTGTTCTAATATAATTCTGCTCTAATAGGTATCTATTGCCATTTAAAAGTTCAGAAGGCCTTCCAAAATCTAAAATTCCTTGTTTTAATTCAACAGCTGCTATTTTAAAACCTTGGCTAACAAGACCTTGTAAACTTTCAGTCATATAAACCTCTTTAGATTCGTCATTTCTTTGGTCTAATTTTTCTTTTAAATTCTTGAAAAGGGCGAGTGTTGCAGTGTTAGAAAATGAATATATACCCGCGATTGCTAAATCTGATATAAATTCTTTTGGTTTTTCAATTAACTCTAAAATACGATTATTTTTATCAACCTTTACAACACCGTAAGACTTAGCCTCTTTCTTGGGCACTTTCATCACCGTAATAATTCCATCAACATCAGATGCCCAATATTTATACATAAGATATGAGTATTCATCAAAAGGTATCATATCACCTAAAAAAATTAGAGAACCATTCCTTTTATCTTCTTCTGAGTTTTTTAATTTCCGTTGTTTAAATCTTGTGTGTGCTAAATAGACAGCTTCACCAAGACCCCAGTAAAATGGGACCCCTTCTTTATAACCTCGTGGAATCTGTTCTATAAATGTTAACTTAAATTTATCATTATAATTTGATCTTACGTAATCCATTATTTGTCGCTTTTTATAACCAACAATTAAAATTAATTCCGTATCTGAATCAAAAGTATTAGTAAATTTAAGGAGAATATGATCTAGGACTGTTTTTCCAGCCACCGTTAAGAATGCTTTAGGCTTACTTAAAGTAAAGGGACGTAATCTACTCCCTATTCCCGCGATTGGCCCTATTATTTTCAATTTTTTTAAACCAAAAGTGATATATTAATAAAATTTAGACTCATCTGAATCAAAAACTCTTTGTAAATATCCAAATAACATATCTAATCCATTTGCTTCCTTTACTGAACAAGGTATTATTTCTGAAGTCGAACCTAATGCGATAAACACTTCAGAAATTAACATTGATAATTCTCTAATTAATCCCTTTTCTCTTTCATTCGTAGAATCTTCTAGAGCTCTGAAATCTTGACTCCAATTAACAATCATGTCAATTTGATCTTCATCTAATAAATCAACTTTAGATAACAAATTTATCTGAGATATATTTTTAAACCGAAATTGAACAGAAGCAGCTAAAAGTAATGTAGAAATAAAGCCATTTGGTCTCAGAACAAAATGAGAATCAAAAAGGAATGTGACTGCTCTTTGAATAGACCCAAAACCTAAAGTACTTGCAATAAGAGGGCCTGTTTCTCTAAAAGCAAAAAGTTCAAGCTGCCCTGCGGTATCTACAAAAATCCAATCTGGATTATACTCATCGATCTCATCTTTTAAATCATCTAAGAAGTTCACCATTAAATCTGATGCTAGAATCATTGCTCCATTAGGACCTAATCCATATTCGTCCATAACTTCTTCGAGAATAATAAAATCTCTTATATCTATATCGGGGTTATAAGGAATTGCTCTTACACCAGGATCTAGATTTAATGTAATAGCAGAAGTTTCTGGATTTCTGTTGATAACATAGTTTTTCATTTCACCAGTTAAAGTGCTTTTACCGCTACCAGCTGTTCCTATAAAATAATTCAATAACATATTTATCTACCTCTTTAAAGCCTTTCTTATATCCGAATATTAGGAAATAATTAAAAGTTTTTCAAAATAGAATACATCGTAATTCATTAAGTTTTTGATAAATGATATAATTCTGGTGATTAAATAAAACTTTATCTGTTATTTGGTTGTTTTAAATTTTCTAACTGGATTTCCTTTTTATGTTGTTCTTTAAGTCTCTTGAATTGATTTTGAATAGCAATTTCTTCTTTTTTTGCTAATTCTTCATCATCAAGGATCATTAAATTTAGTTCTTCTTCTGCTAACGGCTTTAAAATCTCTTTGATATTAAAATCAGAATTATTTTCTAGGTTATTTCTAAAAATAGATTTCATTTCTTTAATTACCATTAATTTACTAGATGGCATTTGCCCTTGTATATAAACTGGTTTTGTAGGCCTTTTAATTCTTTCAATTCCAGGTTCAGATGATCTTCTCATAGGCACAGACGGAATAAATTGACTGTAATTTTGCGGCATTTGACTCATCGAAGAGGAAAGAGTCTTTAATTCTTGTTCGATCCTTCTTAAAGTTTTATTACTTTCACTTATTAAAGATATAAGGGAACTATCCTCAGAGAGTTTTTCAAATTGGTTATTTTCATATATAACTGTTTGTTTTTCAATGCTTTCATGTATAATTGTCTTTATTTTTTGTATTTTCTTCTCATAAGTAACCTTATTTTTAACGTTTTTTGCTAACTTCAGATTTTCATACTCGAGTCCAGAATAACAATCCTCATTTATACTAATATCTGTAATTTTAAAATTTTGAGTTATATGGTATTCAAATCGTTGCCCCGAATACAAGAAAATTGTTATTTTTAAGATTTTAATTTGAAGATCATCAAAATTCTTCAATTCATCCAATTCAAATGAAAATGAAAGTGATTCTGCTGAATGATATATTTTTTTAACAGCAATTAAATAGGGAGGATCTCTGTAATATATCTCTTGTTTTAAGAATCTAAATATTTCAAATTGTAAAGTTAAACGTTTTATCTTATTAGGAAGGATCAACTGTTTTTCATTCTCATCTTTTTTGAATTCTAAAAATAATTTGCTTTGCTCGTCCCAAAAAACGTGGAACAATTCCATTTTGAATTTGAACCTTTAATTTTGTTAGTTTTACATTTACAATTTAATCTTATACCTTTAATTCAGCGCTTCCTTTAAAATATAGCGACATCATCAATTTAATAATTTTCAAGCATCGAAGATTAAATTAAATTTACTTAGATCGAAACTAATTAGCAAATTTCAAATCTGATAAATAATAAACAGGCTTGTGAAGTCTATTTTTAACGTATTCTATTTCCTCTCGTGAATGATCGCCAATATAATTATCCACGTTTATAACCAAGACTGATTCATAATTGTCTAACTTTTTCAAGGCTATTTCTTGTAACTTTTCCCATTCATTTTTTGAAAAACTTTCTTTATTTAAGAGTCCATCAACAGAGCATATTGAGACTAATTTGTTATAATTTATTTGTAAAATTGACTCAATTTCTATGAAATAATCCTTATATCTTGTTGATCCAACCAAATAAATATTGGTTTCTTTTATTAACGAGAAATCATAATCTTTAAACTTATCCAAGAAATTCTTATTTAATCGTTTTTTTTCCATAATATATAGTACCTTCAATTTTTTTTTAATTTACTTATGAAATTAAACACGGTTTATCTAGCTGAAAATTTAGGGTTTTTAAAGAACCTTGAATCAAAATTTATTGATCTAATTTATATAGACCCTCCATTCTATAGTGGTGTTGATTATAAAGAGTTTTCAGATTTATGGCAATCACTAGATGAGTACCTAGATTTTATAACTGAGAGATCAAAAGAAATACACCGAGTTCTTAAAGAAAATGGAAGTTTCTATTTTCACTGTGATCCGAATGCCGTATTTGATTTAAAGATTATATTGGATAACATTTTTGGAAGAAAAAATTTTCGGAGGGAAATTATATGGAATGGAGGAAGTGTGTCTGGATTTAAAAGTCAAGTTAAAGGCTGGGTGAGACAACATGATAACATTTTGTATTATACAAAATCAGAGAATTTTACTTTCAATAAACAATTTACTCCCTATAAGGAAGAATATATTAAAAAAATGTTTCGGTATAAAGATTCCGATGGTCGTCTTTATAGGAAGAGAAGAGAGGGAAGACAATATTTAGATTCCAAGCCAGGAAATGCAATAGGAGATGTATGGAATGATATTTATTCTTTTCAAACAATAACAAGATCAAAGGAATACGTTAATTATCCTACTCAAAAGCCTGAAAAATTACTAGAACGAATCATTTTAGCTTCTTCAAATGAGGGAGATATTATAGCAGATTTTTTTTGTGGAAGCGGGACAACAATAGTAGTCGCTAAGAAATTAAAAAGAAATTGGATTGGAGTCGATAATAATCCAAGAGCTATAGAATTGTGTAAAAATAGATTAAATATTAATTAAGAAAAAACAGCAATTCATAATGAGCTTAGATATAAAAATAATAATAGGTATATCAATAGGAATTATTGCATATACTCTTCTTTACTTAGGTAAGGGTTTTCAAAAATATGCGATTGAACGTTTTAAAGATCAGGGGAAAGTTAAAGTTAAAAATAAAAACACAGGTATATGGATTTTTGGAACAATTCTAACTTCTGTTTATATGTTTATCCAATGGGCAGCTCTTTTTTTTGCGCCCATTAATTTAATAGCTCCTATTGAAGCATTAGGATTAATTGTGTTAGCCTTTTTTTCTTATTTTATATTAAAGGAAGGAATTTCAAAATTACAAATAATAGGGATTGCTTTAATTATTGTAGGAACTGTATTAATAACTTCATTTAATATAAATGCTAGTGAAATTGAGTTTAATGATTTTAGGATTGATTTATTTTTAATTTATTCATTAACTATTATGATTATTGAACTTATTGCGATTCTAATATCGAAATTAAATGAATTTGAAATATTGGGTTTGATTCTTAGTATAACAGCAGGAACTTTTATGGCTTTCCAAACAGTCACAAAGAGAATAACTGTTATTCCAAATGCTACATTATCATTAATTTTTACATTTATAACTTTCCTTCTTGCTATTTTAACGCTTCTGTCGACTCAATATGCATTTAAAAAAGCCAAAGCCAATATTGTTGTACCATATTCTACATCCGTAAGTATAATAATAGCAGTTTTAATAAGTTCAATCTCATTAAATGAAATAATTGTTGTATTACAAATAGTTGGGGTATTTATTATTGTATTAGGAATTATAATTTTAACAGCATTCACTTCTGAGCCAAAATCCCATTAACAATTACTAGAAAAAGAAGTATAAGGATTATATTTATTAATCAGAAGGGGTTACATCCGTTAAAGAGAGAGAACAATAACTAATGCTTTTCAATCGTTATTTTCTCAATTCCGATCCATTTTTTTGCTTCTTCGAGAGTTTTTACAATTTTTCTCTTTGGTGACTCAGCCCGATTTAGTAAAATATGAATTTCCTTATCTAAAAGAGGATTTTTTGAAACTATCCATGCTGACTTTTCCAATTTTTCATTATTGTCTTTTAGAAAATTCAACATAATTTCAAAAGATTCAAGATTGAGCAAGATAAAATCTGCACCATCAATTATTACAGAAATTTGATTAAATTTTTCTATTTGCTTTCCAAACTCTTTTAGAAATTTTTCCGCTACTGAAGGTGGAAAAGTACCTAATACTTTTATAAAAAAAACATTATCTCCTATTTTCTCAATTCGAAACATAATTTATAATTTGATTTTTAATAGTATTAATAGTTATATTTAACACATTCCTTTATTTTTTTTATTGTTTATCAATTCATTAAATAGAAGAAAGAGATCTTCCAATCTTTTTTAGATCTTTTCCTAACGGTATTAATAGCTCCACATCCGTTTTGATCACGATATTGTAGATGGCGCTCCAGTAGCACGTTTCATGTCACGTTTCTCAGTATTAATTGAAAATGCTTATAGCTTAATATAATAGAAGTGGGGACTGAGGGAATTCCAGAACACGCGATTTGCGAATTCATTTGAACCCCCGACCGACAGGTGTCCACAGTACAGCTTTTGCTTGTAGGATCTGGAGCCTGCTGTGCCACCGGGCTACACCAAGTCCCCTTTAAAATGTTAATTTATAAAAGAATTTATGAAATTTATATCTTTTTCTTAATTTGCCAAGTGAATTGAAATATTTAATAAGAAAGTTTTAGACAGTTGGCGTTTTACAATAAGGACAAATTTTGGTACCTTTATCGATGTCTTCTCCACATGCGAAACAGACATTTATACAGGCGCTATAAAGGATTTTTTCATCATTCTTTTTTATATTATTTGTCTCGGTTTCATTAATATTCTTATCTTGCATAGAATCTTGATAGTAAGCTTTGAATTAGACTTATTTAGAAATACTATTTATCAGCTTAATAACAAATTGGAGTCCGATTTTTAAGAAGAGAATTGGATAACAAAATTTAAGAGTTTGAAAGTTTTTATATATTCATACTAGATATTTTCAAATCTTAATAAATTCTAAAGAAGCAAAAAAAGAGTATATAAAAAATGCCTGGTTCGCATGGTTCGTTAACAAAAGCAGGAAAGGTACGACAGCAAACTCCAAAAATTGCTAGAACAGGAGTAAATTCCAAAAAAAAAAAACCTCCAAGGATAAGATACCGAGAATTATATTATGCGAGGATTGTAAAAGGTCGTTTTGGGGGCCAGCAAGAAAGTCTAGGAGCAAAAAGAGCACAATTTTCTAGAAAATAAATATTTTATTCAAATACTCCAATTGTCTGAAGCTGATTTTTTAATTTTTGACTTAGTTTTAAATAAATTTGAGATTTTTCACGACTTATTTGAAATGTATTATAGTAATCACTCATTAGTAAATTCCATCTTATTGCTCTTCGGATACTACTAATTTCCTTTGAAGATAAATGGTTTTCAATACTCTTCAATAAATACTTAGCCTTTTTTCCATCTTTTCGGAAATGGATATAAAATTCTGATAGTTCAAGAACAATATCCACGAGAGTTTTAAAATAATCCTTGTTGTTAAAGTCTAATCCTACGGTACCTACCCCTAATCTTAAAAATTTTTGAGCTTGAGATAGATTCCCTTGATTCTTGAAAATAATAGCACGGAGTAAATAATATTTCAATTTAACTTTATTATTAATATTTCCCATTTGAACTGTTTTTTTGAAATAATTTTTAGATTCAACAGTTCTGTTCTGCTTTAAAAAAATTAGTCCTACATAAAGATATGTCATTCCTAAATATTCTTCTTTATTTAATGAGATTTCTTCTTTTTCTAAAAAGCTGATAATAATATTGAAATGGTTTAATGCTTTATCATAATCCTTTCTTTTAAAATAAGAAAATCCAAGTTTAAAATGAATTTTAATTATGAATTCTATAGGTACCTCTCCCGATTTTGCCACTCCTAAAGCATTTTGTAAGTAATTAAGAGCAAGGTCAGTTTCATTCAATAATAATGCTATTTTTCTCAGTTTTAACAAGATTGAAACTATAATCTTCTTTTGTTGATTTTTATTGAAAATTTTTAATGCTCCATTTAATTTCTCAGTTGCTTCTTCAAATCTATAATTTTTTATTAGTTCTTCAGCTTCAGTATACTGATTAATAAATTCAATAACTTCAAAATTAGTCGGAGGTTTATTAAAAAGATCATTGTGAATAGAAAATAACTCCTTGGCTATTGAGCTTTCATAATAGAGAGGTGAAAATGCGAAGTTATTTTGTTCATCGATAAAACTTTGATTACTGTATAACAATTCCTTTACAGGACGAAATTTTATGAATTCAGCAAAATCAATTTTCCCTGTGTTAAGAATTTCAATGATTGAGTTTAAAATTATTCTTGTGAATTTTATCCACGCTTCTACAATAACTTCTAACTTAAACTCAAGATTGTCAGCAAATAACTCACTCAATATATAAGGAGTATAACTATCAAATAATGCTCTTATGTAAAATTTATCATACTCAATATCTTTGAAATAGGTGAAATACCCTTTCTCTAATATAAAGAATTCATCACTGCTCTCATTGTTGGAAAAGAGCAAGGTTTCAGAAACTCTTATTTTTGGCACTCCATATTTTAATTCCCAAGGTATATTAAAACTAGGTTCTAATCCAACTTTCATAAAATGATCTTCGATAGTTTTAAGTTTTTTCTGTGAGAAGGTTTTTAATTTTTCTCTCTTATTCATTAATGAAATTCTTATACGATTCAGCCATGCATTTTCATTTTCGTTATGAATAGTATCGGGTATAATCAAATTTAATAAATTAATAAGTTGCTGTTCTTTTCCTTTTACTGGAAACTCATGTTCTAAAGATAATGAAAGAGCTAAGCTTCTTAAGGCTTTCATGAGATATAGAATGGCATTATATGTGCTCTGATTTAAATTCCAGAACTGAAAGGCTAATGATACTCTAAAACTCACAACTTCAAATGGTATGTTTATTCTTAAAGGGAGAGTTATAGGGAACTTAATTGTAAAAAGAACCAATTTCTCTTTTTTTATACTATAGCGGAAATAATTTTCAATAGTACTTTCAATTCTCCATCCATTCTTCTCTATAAATTCTCTTAAATTTGTTAGTTCATTGGGAGAAAAGGGACTTATTGACATGGTAAGTTAGAATACAAAGAGAACTTAATCAATCTTATATAATTAATAGTGATTCTAAATTTTAAATTTGGGATCAATCCGAAATAAAGATTTAATAATTAGAATTTACTTGTTAAACTTGCAATTTAAAGAAACACTTAATTAAATTATGGATATTGCAACCTTTAATAAAGAACTAGGGAATAAAATCGCACGGGCTAAAGGATTAGAGAGAAATGATAACATTAAGGCTGCTATTAAATTATGGCTTAATATTTCTGAAATGGCCCTCAGGTTTTCAAAATCTCGAAATTTAGACGCATCCTTTAGAAACATGATAATCAACAGAACTCAAGGAATTTTTGCACATGTAAAGAACTTAAAAGCAAGCCAGGATAAAGACGAGAAGATTATTGATGAAGTACTGTCTCAAGAAGAAATTCCACTTTTGGAACATCCACTTGAGATTGAAAAAAATGAAAAATCAGTTTTCTCTAAATCGGAAAAGCAAGAAACAAATCATCTAAATTCAACTACATCTAGTCATAGAATTGTTGAGAATTCTGAATTTGAAAAAATACCCAAGGGATTTAAAGAGATTCAAGTACCTGAAGAGTTCAAAATTATTACACCACACGATGATAATTACGTAAAGAAACGGTTGAGCCAAGTAAAAAAAATAGATCTTTCTACTCCTAAAAAGGAAGGATCTAAAGGTGATAGATTGCAACCCTCAGAGGATAGAATCGAATTTGATCAACCTGAGGATGGTAAAATTCTGATTTGTTTTGCATGTGGGACTGAAAATTCGATTGATGAAAAGATTTGTAAAAGCTGTGGAACTGAACTAAGTTAAAAATTTTCAAATTTATTCATATCCTGGAGATTAAAGATTCCAAATCTTTCGTATCTTCTTTTTTTTAAAACCCATTCCCAACCCATCCGCGTGTCTTTTAAACACAGTTGGGTTTTGTATCCCTTCATTAATTCATATACTCTATATCGATATTTATCGACTTTTACTCTAATTTGTTTTTCTTTTGGTAATTTTAATGAGGTATGAACCACATAAACATAGAATTCTGAATTTATTAAATTTAGTTCTTTAGCAGCCTTTTTGACCATAATATGGGTACCTTGATGATCTGGATGAGGATTATTATCACTAGGGAGAAGAATTCTATCAGCATCTTTTATTATTTCTTTCGAAGAGTTCGTTCCTAAATCGAGCTTATTCATTGCATTCTGATCATGAATTCGATAATAATAGACATTAGATTTTTTGAATCCAAAAGCACTTGATACTGCTGAAGCTTCTTTCAATGCGATTTTGGCTATTACATCTTCACTTAGATTAACGTATTCTTTTGCTTCTTCATACAACAACTGATTTTCTCTTATTCCCCATTTAATTAATGCACGATTATCAGTAACATAAACTATATGTAAATCATGACCATCATCCATCCATTTTAATATAGTCCCCCCACATCCGAAGATTTCATCATCTGGATGAGGGGCAAATACTACGATCTTCATTATTTTTTATTATTCCTCGACTCCTTTATTTTTTCATACTTTTCAATAGCCTTATCCCTCCAAATAGTACCCCATTTTTTAAAGCCTGATTTTACATATTTTTCTCTTCTATAGAAGTTGTAACTTACCCAATTAAATAATACAAAATATCTTTTTGCTCCACTCTTCTTGGTTAAGCTCCTTGATTTCACTCCTAAATCATTACGAAGGTGTTGAATTAACTTTCCTTCAACCGCATCTTGAAGTTTACCTTCTACAATAACGTCTTCATAGTTAATTCCTTCATCTAAAAAATAGTTTCTAACTTGGTCAAATATATTCCCTCGGCACAAATGAACAATATCAGTATCTTTTTGAAAATTTAATTCTTCTAATCCTTCTCTTACAAGTTTTACGGCTTCTTGATAAGGTTTTTTATTCTTCCAATTATCTCCTTTAAATAGTTCTACAGGTAAAGTTTTGAATATAATTTCTCCAGTTCCTTTTCTTAAAAGAGCAATAAATGCATTTCCTACAAGATCTCCAGTTCCAGAGTCATCTATTTCAATTGTCATGATTATTCATTTATTCTTATCTCACGTTAATTGTATAAAAGATAAATAAAATATCAAATTTCTTAAATTAAACTTATAAGAATTGATGATGCATTTATGAATATCGAACTTTTGATGATTGGGAATGAAATTTTAATAGGAAAAACTCAAGATACAAATTCAAATTGGATGGCAAGAAGAATAACAAAATTTGGACACAGAGTTAATAGAATAATAACTATAGGGGATGATCTGAGAGTTATTTCGAGCACATTTAAAAATATTCTAAAACGCAAACCAGATATGATTATTATATCTGGAGGAATCGGGCCGACCTTTGATGATATGACTTTAGAAGGTGTTGTTCAAGGCTTAAATATAAAATTAAGACTGAATGAGCATGCATTAAAATCAATAGAGAAAGCATACAGACATGCCTATGATAGAGGTATTTTAAAATTAAAGGGTATGACCAAAGAAAGAAAAAAGATGGCGTACATTCCAGAAGGTTCTATACCACTACCTAATACGGTAGGTACTGCGCCTGGTGTAAAGATTAGAGAGGAGGATACATTTATTTTTATATTACCAGGAGTACCAGCGGAAATGAAAGCAATGTTTAGAAATGTAATAGTTCCAATTCTAAAAGAAAAAAAAGGCAAGTTTATAGAAAAAGGATTTCTTTTTTCTGGTATTGGAGAAAGCCAGATTGCTCCTTTTACTAGTGAACTTGGAAAAAAAAATCCCCAAATATGGATAAAGACGCACCCGAGAATCGGATTATCAGTTGAAGTTGAATTATCTATAACAGCTTTTAATGTGGAGAATGGAGAAGAAATAGTCGATAATACTTTAAATGAATTAAAAGAAATTATTTTAAAACTTAAAGGTAAAATATTAGATAGAAATACTACTTAATTTGATGCCCTTTTGCATGAGGAATTCTCAATAAGCAACCACTTCTATGTGTTTTAGCTTATATCATCGACATCATTAATATTTTGTGAGCTCAATTTGTTCAACATTTTCAGAAATTCTGACTAAATTGGGAGCAAATTTATCTATTTTTCCTACAATCCAATTTGGAATATTATCATTCATAAAGCGTTTCGACAGTTCTTCAACTCTGAGAGGATCAACAGCCAGTAACATTCCTCCAGCAGTCTCAGCACATTTGCAATCATCAAAAGCATATCCTAAATCATGCGATAATCTTTCAGAATGTTTTATAGAGGGTATTGTTTCAATTACGGCAGATAATTTTGAATTTTGCAGCATTTCTGATAAGTGTCCTGCGAGTCCAAATCCAGTAATGTCTGTCATAGCATGAATAAAAGTAAAATTACTAAAAGAGTGAATGGTTCTCACAACATCTTGATTCGAGAGAGTCATCAGACGAATAGCCAGATTAATAGACTTTCTAAGCTGTTTTTCAGAAAATCCCTCTAACATTTCAGGAATATCTTTTAAAATTCTATATGCTGCCATAACTGGTTGAATACCAATTGGTTTTGTCAATATTAATTTATCTCCGTCTTTCACTCCTTGTTTAAGAATAATTTCATTTTTATGGACAAATCCAGAAGCTTCCCCACCAATAAGAGGCCACTCACTATAAATTGTGTGCCCTCCAACAACCTTTGAATTAATTTTCTCTTCTACAAAATATTTTATGCCTTTAAGAATGCCTTCAGCAACTTTCATTGGTGTATTTTTATTTATTGCTAAGAAAACCAACATCCCTGAAATTTCGGGAACATTTAATGCAAAAATATCATTAGTAACATTACAAGCGGCAATTTGACCCATAATCTCTGGTTCGTCAATAACAGGCGTGAAAACATCTAGGTTCTTCACGTGAACCATATCAGAATTTGGAACTGGAATAATAGCAGCATCTTCAATCCTTCCTGTTAATCCAGCATTATGTAGTAGATCTTCTAGTTTTTTTGCTCCGAGTTTACAAGCTCAACCATGTATTTTAACCGATGCAGTAAGTCGATAGTCTCTATCTTTTTTCATCTTTCACCTCTAATAATAAGTTCAAAAATTATGTTAAATATTAGTTTTCTATTTAATAATTTTATTAGAAATAAGACAATCTTTCACATTTTTAACTTTTTTTCATAGGATGAGGGAAAATTATGATAGATCTTAAATTTATTATAGAAATCTAAATTAAGAAAGAAAATTAGTTATTCAATTACTTTTTTCGATGCCATTTTGCTTTGGAACTCTCAACAAGCAACCACAAAATTGTGTTTACGCTTATTTCATCGACATCGTTATATTTTTGTTATTTCAATATGCTCAACGTTTTCAGAAACACGAACATATTTGCGTTTATGAATGTTATCGATTGTACCAATTATCCAATTTGAAACGCCATTCTCAGATAACCTTTTTGAAAATTGTTCCACCTGTTCATTATCTACAGAAAGAATCATACCACCCGCCGTTTCTGGCATCTCACAGGAATCAAATTTATATCCGAATTCATAGGACAACTCTTGGGCTAGCTTGATTATTGAGAGTAGCCATATAATGCGCATAATCAGTTAATTTAACTTCTATTTTTAACTTACTATTTCCTGTTTCTATTACAGATACTGTAAAGACATCTCCCCTTCTCAGAGTTTTCCCGTCTTTTAATAATTTTAACCAATAATTGTTAATTTGTTCTTGAATATTAAGCGGAAGTGAAATCTTCTCATTAATAAATATTACTTCTATTTTTTTATCTACAATATCCTGAATTATAACATCATTCATTTGTATTATTAGTCGTTATCTCTTTTTTTTTTAATTTATTAACTATCATAAAGCTAATTATTATAAATACCGGATAACTTAAACCTAAAAATAACCTCAAAATTAATCTGCCTATAAAAATTTTTGGTGTTGGTGTATTTGTGGCATGAAATGGTAATTCTGGAGGAAAAGGGTCATACGATTTTGCAGAACCATCAATATTATATGAACCAAAACCCCACCAATCCGACCAATAATTTCCTTCTCGTAAAGATTCATTATACCAAACATTGTTTAAACCGTCGTCTTTCGCCTGGCTTTTGCCTTCAAGATGATTGTTTACAAAAGAATTATGAAATATAGTATTATAATTACTATCTATTAGTAAACCATACAATTTGGTACCCTCTATTAGATTATATATAATTGAGCAAAAGTCTGGATAGTATGGGCCAGGAGTAACTATCAATAGAATACCAAAATTATTATTTACAATTAAATTGTCTTTTATTAAAAAATACCCTCCTGAATTTGTTAAATAAATCACTTCATAATTGTTGCTAATATTATTTTCAAGAATTCGTGAATATGGTGATCTATATTCAACTCTGATACAACATATATTTTCGAATAATGTATTATTTGCTACTAACGTATGAGGAGAATCATTGAAATGTATAGCATAATAACAATTATAAATTATATTTTTTAAGATCTTAATATAAGGTGATTTACCAACGAATATGCCAAAATAATTGTCTGAACTGCAAGTATTATTTGTTATTGTAATAGTATTTTCAGTTGTATTATAAATTTCTATTGCTCGGTAATGAGCATAAATATAACAATTTTGGATTAAGACATATTTGGTGGTATTTTCTAAATAAATACCATAATCTTTCGTGGTTGATATTAAAAGATTTTCTATACGGTAAGGATCGTTTTCATTTCCTGAACCAGGGAAACTATAATTAATCAAATCTTGGTCTGAATTTATATAAATAACGCAATTATTAGAATCTAGCGAATTTGACGTATTCAAATTAATATCTTTTAAATCATTTAGAATTATATACTCTTTTGATTGAATAAAACCTTCAGAATTGGCAAAACACAATATGAAAAAGACTAAACCTACAATTAGTAAATATGGTTTAAATTTTTGAAATTGAATCACTTCTTTAAAAGGATTGTTTTAAATAATTAATTACAAATTCAATATTTAAAAGTTTCTCCAAAAGCTTCAAATTCTTATGTGAACTATAAATGGATTTACAATAATTTAACAAGAACAGCGCTAGACAAATTTTCACATACAATTTCATAAATTAAATATTAAATTGATGGCAAAGATACGTAAAAAGTTAAAAATAAATTTGTCTTATTGTTGAATAGATTAGGATGGAGAGCGATAACAAATCAGATTTGACTGAAGAAGAGGGAAATGCAGAATCTTCAAAGCATAGATGGTGGAAACCACTTTGGATAGTAGCTGCTATTTTGATGGTCGGTTGGGGAGTATTTATTTATTTTTTCTTACATAGTGATTTTGTACGTATCATTATTTATGAGATTATATTTTCTGTAGTGTTAGGAATTGCTTATTATATCCGCGTGAAGCCTTCTAAGAATGTAAATAAAGTAGTTTATATTTTATTTGGAATCACTCCAATTGGGTTTGGATTATGGTTATTGTATGCAATTATGTGTCGTTTAACGAATTTTTGCCATTTCCTAAATAATCTTAAGCCTTATGGGTATTTGCTTAATTTAACATTTCAAATATGTCTATTTGTAATAGGAGGGTTTATTGGTAATTGGATTGGCAAAAAAAGGGATTTTTTTCTTCCTTTAAGTCCAAAAAAAAAGATGCCTGATCATAATTTGCCTGGAATAGAAATAAAAATTATAGTAAATGATTTAGTTTTAAGTCAAAATGAGGGATCAAACTCGAAGTATATCGATATAAATTTTCCTTAGTAAATAATCTATAATTTATTGATACTTTAAAGATTTTCTGAAAGTTCGAACCTTATTAAGTGTATAAGAAAATATACAAATACATATAGAACTGGCAATAAAGTTCGAGATAAACAATAATAAAGTATAGAAATAAGTTAATTTATCGTATGGATAAATATTAGTCATATTATATCTTAAAACTGGAAATGTGAATATTATTGATGATGCGAAAAAGGAGACACCAATAATACTAAGAGCACTTAAATAAATTGCATTTTTTTTAGTTAAAATTAATCCTAACCACCTTTTATGATTATTTTTCTTTTTTTCCATAGCTTTAATTTCACCCACCACAATTATCTACTAGTATTCAAGAAATCTATTTATATCTATTGATGGGTTTTGTATGAGTTATAAATTATCTTACTTCAAAATTTTTATTGATTAGGTAATTAGGGAATTTTATCTAACTTAAAAGGTTTTAAATAATGTCATTTATACAGTATAAAGTCACTATATCATAATCAAATGAGTTGAGATAGTATTTTGAAGTTACTGCATTATGAACAAAATTATAAAACTCAATTAATAACCCTTATTGCCAAAAATCGAATTGCTCTGGCTGAATTAAAGAAAAGAGAAAAACAGCTCGATCTGGATACTGCAAGAGAAGAGCTGAATTATTATCTCAATAAGAATTTCCCCATTTTTATAGCAGTCAATGAAAATCAGGATTTAATTGGGTTTACCCTATGTAGAGTGGATGAGGATATTGTTTGGGATGAATTATTGTTTGTCATACCTGAAGAGAGACGAAAAGGAGTCGGATCTGCATTATTTAAGAGAGCTGAAGAATTTGCAATTGCCTTAAAGAGAAAGTATCAAATCGATTTAACGAACATAAAAACAGTCAATTTTGATTTTTCTAATACGTATAACAAAAGAAAACCAACTTTTATTACCGATAAATTCTTTAAAAATTACCAATCAAAAGAGGCTGTTTCGATTATTATACTTACCAATAATAAACTTTATGACAAAGATCTTGCGAAGGAATATATTGACAGTTTTGACCCAGTTCTAGGTAGAATGGACCCAAGTCTTTATCCTGAACACATTATAATAATTACTATGGATGAATTTACATCTTTCTTTGGAATATCAGGATCTCCCTCACAAAGTTTGCTAGTTTTTCGTAAATTAAAAGACCAAGCACTCTCCCATAACCCTAAAGTTTCGGATGAGGCTTTTGAGGCGTTATTTCAATTGTATACTAAAGCTAAGCTTACTTTAAGCTTAATCAAGACTGATCCTGCAAATGTTATCAATATTTTGAGAACAAAACAGCTAGACTTGACAAAATTTCTTGGAAAACCTTAAAAAAAAAAAAAAAGATAGATCCCTTTAAATATTTTAGTTTAGACCATATATTTATATAGTGGGAACGACAGATAATTCATAGCATTGATAGAAACGGAAATACAAACACTTCTGAAATTATTGGACAGTACCACAGAAGATAAAGTAAATTTTAAAGATAAAGTAATTCATTTTCAAGGCTATAGCTTTATTTTTCGAGATCCCTTTCTGGAACCTCGGGAGTCTTATGTGGAAGTAATTCATAGTGGAAAATTCTCTTCTGCAGGTTTTTGGCGCAAGGTTATAAAAGTTTCCCTGAAGAATCTCGACAAGATAGAAAGCCTCAATGAGCTTGATTTAGAAGATACAAAGTTGGATTTCCTTTATGGTGGCTCCCTGAAGAGTCTTATGCCAACCCTAAGGTTTGGAGGGGATGAAGATTTGTTTGCAATCTGGATGTTTGTAAAAACGCCCGAGGGTTGCATCTTTCCCGCAACGTTTTATTATGGAAAATCAGGTACATCATTAGGCGGTTGGCATTTAGATGATGCCAAGCAAGTTTTTCCCCCTGAATTTTTTTCAATCATCAACTTCAGCCCGTTTGATTTCACTCCCGATGAACTTGATGCTTTTATCGAAGCTCTTGAGCTCTCACTTAAGATGGTCCCCGTTGGTGATTATTATGGTATTTATAAGGGTGATAACGGATATGTCCTCATGGGGGCAAAGGACAACAGACCATTATATATGGAGCTTGGTTGGTCATATGATAAGAATAAAATTAAAAGATATTTAGAAGTTGCAGCAAAATTTGGTTATTAATCTTTGATTAAAAGCTAAAAAGAAAAAGCTTAATAAAATTTTTACTAACGATAGTAATTTATTTCGATGCCACTTTGCAAGTGGAAAACTCTATAAGCACCCACTAATCAGTGTTTACGCTTATTTCATAGACATCGTTAAATTTCAATATATTCAACATCATCAGAGATGCGAACATACTTGCGTTTATGAATATTATCGATTGTACCAATTATCCAATTTGAAACATCATATTTTGTAAGTCTTTCTGAAAATTCTTCTGCTTGTTTTTGATCAACAGAGATAAGCATACCCCCTGCCGTTTCTGGCATCTCACAGGAATCAAATTTATATCCGAATTCATAGGACAACTCTTGGGCTAGCTTAATTATTGGAACTCTATCTATAACTGCTGACAGCTTGGAGTTTTGAAGTATCTCTTTTAAATGTCCTGCTAAGCCAAATCCAGAAACATCAGTCATAGAATGAATAAAGCTGTTATCAGAATAGGAATGTATAGTTTTTACTACATCTTGAAGCGGTGTTGTCATTAGATTAATTGCAGTCTCAATGGATATATCAATTTCAGTTGATGAAAAATTTTCTAAAAGAGCTGGGTTGTTTTTCTGTAGGCGATACGCTGCCATAATGGCTTGGTTACCAACTGGCTTGGTAAGGATTAATTTATCACCTTCTTCCACGTAATCTTTTTTAATAATCTTGTCTTTTTCTACGAATCCAGAAGCCTCACCGCCTATTTCCTCTCGAAAAGGGATTCCCTTTGCGATTAAAGGCCATTCAGAATAAATTGTGTGGCCTCCTAAAACTTTTGAATCGATCTTATTTTCCATAAAATTTTTTATTCCCATTAGAATTCCTTCAGAAATGTGAGAAGGCATATTTTTCTTTATTCCTAAGAAGACTAGCATCCCAGAAATATCTAATACATTTAAAGCAAAAACATCATTAGTCACATTTGCAGCAGCAATCTCTCCCGTTATTTCAGGTTCGTCTAGAATTGGAGTAAAGATATCAATATTTTTAACCATTACAAGATCACTATTAGGAACGGGAATAATTGCGGAATCTTCAATATCGCCTTTAAGACCAGCTCCTGACAATAATTTTTCCAATTTATTTGAGTCGAGTTTACAGTTTCATCCGAATAATTTCGTTTGCAGTGTCAATCGATAACTATCTAACTCTTGTATCATACACCTCAGTCTTTATTTTTTATTGTATAGATTATTTTAGAATTAAATAGAATTGATGAATATATTAATTTTTTCTATATAATTTATTGAAAAAATAGGTAAATTCAATTCAAGTAAAAAGATTTTTTAATATTTAAATTCTTGAGTTTATAAGTTATTACTTCTTCATAACTTCTTCTCTCTGTA